>CAZOBX010000281.1:0-7218 GCA_964578045.1 uncultured Kangiella sp.
TATCGCCACCCGCAACGGTTACATCGCTGGTTAACGAAATCGTTTGCCATCCAGTCGTACCACTCACTGCCGTCGACGGGGTTACCGCTAACAAACTATCCGGGGTACCTTCTCCGTTATAAACCCCCAATAACATGTCACCACTGCCGGCTTGATGGTACATACTAATACTCTCGATGATACCATCTTCTGGCATGGTATAGGGCATAGCGCGTCGATTCGATGTTGTTGTGCTACTTCCAAAAATAACGGTGTTACCAACTTCGTTATCATTGGGTGGAGCTACGTCGGAGATTTCAATAAAGATCGCTGACACCGCTCCCCAAATACCGCTGGCGTCTTTTGCGCGAACATAAACAATGTGCTGCCCATCGCTTAAACCGCTGGCGCTTATGCTCCCGCTAATGCCTTCACTGGTGTTGTTAAAATTTCCATCCGTAGCCGATAAAGCGATTGGGCTAGCGCCGGCAATCCACGGAGGAGTATCAAGGTAATATTCCGCTTCGGTGATGTTCTGAGAAGACTCACTACCATTACTTGAATTAAATCGAGTGTCTATTCCAGTCGCCGTTAAACTGCCGGTTCCGCCGGGGGCAATGACTCCAGAAGTTGAACTGCCGTTCACTGTAAGGCCAGTAATATCCGGACCGCCCGGCGTTATGTAGGGGGTACGCACAACTTTTGCCGCGTAAACCAGCGCAGGCAAATTGTCGGGAACAATGGTGTTTTGATAAGTTGAACAACTTTGAAAAAAACTGGTACCCAATTCAAATGTATAAGCCGGTACACCGAGTTCACCGTAGCTAACGTTGTCACTGGTGCCATCCGTTGGATAAAGTCCAATAGATTGCTGCGGATAATAGTTATTAAAATACGCAAATTTTCGTCCAAGTGTTTGCATCGCGGTGCCGTTAGGCGCGACCTGAGAGCTGCTTCCCCAGGGCCATAATACTAATTCACTGTAGCTGTGAATATCGATATGCATACCACTGGTATCATCGGGAGCGGCGTCGTTATCATTGGGCCCTCGGCTGTCCGCAAAAATAGAACGTATGTAGTT
Source organism: uncultured Kangiella sp. (assembly GCA_964578045.1). GTDB lineage: Bacteria > Pseudomonadota > Gammaproteobacteria > Enterobacterales > Kangiellaceae. The sequence continues at coordinate 1,061 of CAZOBX010000281.1, forward strand.
TTCTATCGACTGGATTTCCGGCTCAGAACCTGCCGACGGTCCACGGTAAGTCAAATTACATTGGCTACCGCTGGAGCCTTGTCCGTTAGTACTATTCCAAAAATAACTGAAATTTCGATTGAGATCGGCACCGCGGCTGTTTGAGGTCGTACCACAATAATTTTGATTGGTATTTTTGCGCCAGGATAAACCGGTTTCTGCTTGCTTGCGTCCGTCCGGATTAGCATGCAGCATTAAATGTACTTCATGATAGTCAAGCAACCAGGTCGCATCAGCATTGACACCGTAACCGTCAAGTAACCAACGTGCAAATTCTAAAGCGAGTGGTGCAGTGGTATATTCACGGGCGTGGATGGCGCTATTGATAAATAATATCGGTTTTACTCCACCGGTAGTTGTGTTGGTTAGTTTCAGTACATTGATATCATGGCCGCCGATGTTCTGTGTTTTTTCCCAAGAGTCGCCAACGTCAATCCACTGGGCGAGAGTCGCATTGGCGTCAACCATCGATTGAGCAGCGCTGAAGGTTTCTTCAACGGTTTCATAACAACTATAGCCGGGGATCGACTGAATACTGATATCTTGGCTCTGCGTACTCAATGGGTCTAGTAGCGTTTGATTAAAATTTTGCTGAATGGTATCAAGTCGCTGATTTCTTCGTTGGATAAACTCAGTCGCTGGTTTAAACTTATAACCAAAGGACTTCAGTTTTTGCTTTTCTTCGTCGGTTAATTCCAGAATGAGATAACCGTCTATCAGGTTTGATTCCATCAGTTGGTTATGAAAGCTAATGGATGTTTTTCGGGCAATACTTTCATTTGGAAAATACGCCCGGTAAATATTACTTATGTTTTTTTCTTGTTCAATCGCTTGAATGGTTTGTACTAATTGAACTTGACTCGTTTGCGACGACGCGAAAACACTCGCGGATAAAACAGTCGCCAGTACGAACGTTGTTATGTTTTTGTACATTTTTTGTTCTCCTTTTAATGGTTTATTGGGTAACCCTCCTACAGCTATTTTTGGATCACGAATCTAACGTTAGTCAAAAACTTAAAGTTATTTTAAAAAAATGAAAAATTATTGATGATTGAGATAAAGTTAGTTGCTATAAACCCCACCAAGGATCGTTCTTTGGCAACGGCGAAGTGAGAGTTTTCAGAAAGCCTTCAATGGCTAACAACTCCAGGTTGTTTAACTCAAGCGGTAAGATGTCAAAATGAGGCCGATTAGGATGCTGTTTACGATTGTATAAGGGGGGAGACGGTTTATTATAATGAGCCAATACTTGCCCCAAATTCTCAAATTGACCAAACTGCATATAAGGCGCCGTGACACCAATATTTCGTAATGTTGGCGTCTTTAGCGCCCCGACCAGTTCAGGCCCTGAGGTCTTTAAAAACAGCATTTCTGCACATTCGTTTGGGTCTGCATCACTCCAGCTCGACAAACAAGTGAATTCATCAGCAAGCAAGGATTTTACCCCTTGATAACGACCTAATTCGACTGCTTTTTCTGACACGTCTGGCGCGCCAATATTATGAAATTCATAATTGGTAAATAGTGGTCCGTTATGACAACTGGCACAATTTGCTTTACCGACAAAAAGTCGCAGTCCTTTTACTTCAGCAGGCGACATAATTTCAGCTAACTCAGATAACCGTTGGCTTTCTGACGATGCAGAACTGATATCGTCAGATAATATGACCAAAAATCGATCAAAACGAGATAATGGAAGCACCAGTTGTCTTTGATACGCCATTATCGCTTTGCCTGCGTTACTAAAGACTCGATTAACTTGTTGTTTAAGTCGATCATTCATCTTAGTCCATTGCGCTTGTGAGATATCGTCCCCCAACGGAGAGCCAACCGCTGGCAGCTTGTTTAAAAATTGCAAAGAAACATCGCCGAATAGTTTTTGATATTCTTGTGGATAGCTATTCAGCAGCTGACGAACATATTCAACTCTTGTGGTATTGATTTCATTGACATCTTCAATCGGGCCCAGAGCTTGCGACCATAGACTATCTTTCCGTCCATCCCAAAATAACCATGGACTGTACGCTGAGCCAAGCAGCGTTGGTGTACTACGCCCGGTGATACCCGCCGCTTTAGACGATTTTAATCCATCGGTAAAATACTGGCTGGGTATATGACAGGTCGAGCAAGCAAATTGCTTACTGCGACTGAGACTCTTATCAAAAAATAACTTTTTACCAAACTGCGCGGTGTTCTTATCATTCGCCAATCTATTACTTGCTGATACAGGCGGTGTACCCAATTTTGTAATTGAAAACTTTTGTAAGAAATGAATATCGACATCGGTAAATTGATATTCGGCGAGTTGTTGCTCTGACAGGGTGGCTGTCCATTGCTGTTCATATGAATTGGCAGGTTGCTCAAAACAACGCTGGAGTAAACAAATAACCGCCAGAAGTGTGAATAACTTAAATTGACTCATAATCACAATACCAAATTGAAAGTAAAGAAATCGGATTGATTGGCCATCTCAGAATGACTATTAGGAGTCGGGAAAATGAATTTTATCACCCACCAGCCCTTCATTTGAAATTTCATACCATCGACAAGGTAAACGCCAGGTTCTATTTCTTTGGTTACCCGAGGTTCGGTCGGTAATCCATGCACATGACCGGGCATATGCCCTTCGACCCGGAAGTTGATATTTTTTGCCGGATTTCCTGCTAAATCCGTCACCAATAATCGCCATTGATGAATTTGATTAAGTGGTACATCAGACACGTTTTTTGACTGTTTTTTCGATTCACTTTGATGATCATAGGAATGAACTTCAATATGCGCGAAATACAATTCCTTACGTGAAAACTTAAATGCGCTAATATTAAGATCCGGCGGCGCATTTTGCTGACTTAATACCGGTATTTTTAAAGACATACCCGCTTCAATCGTCGCTGCAACCGTCGCGTCTTCAAAAGGATTTATTTCTCCAGAATTCGTTGATTTAAAATCAACCTTGCTAGCGTCCTGTTGAAGCTCTATGGCCTTGCTATTTAATACCTTGTTATGAACGCTTCGGATTTTTGCGTTGTGAGAAAAATAATTCTCGTTTAGATTGTCCATCGTTAGTGGATCCCGGTTTGCTATTAAACCTCCCCACAAATTGACAAATCCTTCCTCAAAACGAATAGCTGCCTGCTGCCTTAGCATTTGACTTCGGCTGCGCGACTCAGCCCCACGCAATTGATTTTGTTTCAGCCGCTTAGCGAGTTTAGAAATATGTTGGTTCGATTGCGCACTGGCGTTAGTTTGACGCAATTCAAAAAGAAGACTATGGATTTGTTTACGAATGTCATTGGCGCCTAAAATTAATTGACGGGATTCTTGTTCCGCATCATTTGCTTTTTCTAGAAGTTTAATAGCCTGATGTAATATTTTATTCAGTGGTACTTCTTTTTCAATGGAGTGAGCTTTAGTTTGGATGTTAACAAGCAAAGTGAAAGATAGTATCAGGGTCAAAAAACGTCTTGTTATTATTGTCATTTAATTGATTTCTCTTGTTGAACGACAGGGCGACCGCGCCGCCCTGTCTTTTCTAATCAGTTAGAAAACTACAACCAACATTTAAATCAAGATCCGAATAGCAATCTAATTAAATGTAATACTCCAACTATCGATGGTACCAATATCAATACTCGCTAAGTCGCGAACACGTAATTGCCATTGTCCATTGGCCGCTTTGCTTCCGGCGTTAACGATGTAGCTGGTATCGATGTTATTGGCCGACCCTCCTGTACGATTGTGTAGGTTGTAAACCGTACCGTCCGGATGAATCACATCTACTACCAAATCGCCTTTATAGGTGTGAGTGATTTTTACCGCAACGGTTACACTTCCTGCTTCACCAGTACGAGTCGAATCAATAGGACTAGTAACTCCGGTACTATTGTTATCAGGGATATCGTAGCTGTTGGTATTCTCGAAAGTATCACTTGGTGGGATAATACCGTCAAAGCTCACAGTGTAATCTTCAACTTCTCCATAATTAAATGAACCACAAGCCGAAGGCGCCGAGTTATAACGCATCACGATACGCATACGAGTAGTTCCCGTTGAACCGGCAGGAACATTGATACTGCCATTAACCTGAGAGTTAGTGGCGCTGCCTGAGTCAAATGCCTCTTCGCTTGCATCGAAAATACTGTCGCCATCAAAGTCGATCCAAATTTTCCAATACTCATTGTAGTTGGTTCCGCTGTAGGCTGGTGTCAATGAAATAGCGTTAGCACCAATGTTCATTGATATGTTTTGGTTGGTAAAATCGGTATACTGAGCACCGCCAGAAGAATTACTGAAACTACCCACAGTCACATTACTAATCCACTCTTCAGTGGCATTGTTACTATTGGCGGTACAATATTCCGCAGGGGGAAGCGTATCATCATCAATTGCAGCCCAATCAGGTTTTACAATAAACAGCCCAGTACCAATATCACTTAATACGATATTGCCGCTGGCAAAATAAGGATAGTTACTCCAGGTGCCGGAGAACTGTGCAGAATTGGATCCTGGAATGGTATCGAAATACGCCGCTTCGATCATATTACCGTTTGCGATATCGGTGGTTTTTAATATCCTCAACCCTGCACGGTAATTAGTTTCAATAACATAGTCATTTAAGGTGTAAAGATTATGATCGATAGCAGAAGTTGTACCCACGTAGCGGCCGGTCTCAACCGGATTATCAAGATCGCTAACATCCCAAATATAGGATGTGGTATTGTTACCAGTGCCTTGCTCATCCAATTCATCGTTCATGATAATGGTCGAATGACTATCGTTTAAAAACCATCCTTGGTGGGTATATCGTGCGCCACTGTAACCATTACGAGAAATCTGTACAGGGTTGTTTTTATCGGTAACGTCTATGATGGTTATTGTATCTTCGTTATAACCAACACAAATTTCTCTGCCCTGGTATGCCACGTCTGGCCCTGTGTAATTAACGCACTGGGCGTCATGGGTATATCCATCAGAAGAAAAGCAACCGGCATAGGACGGTGAGGTTGGTGAAGAAATATTAATCATAAATAAGCCGCCACTGCATTGGTTGCTGCCAACAACATAGGCATAACCGCTGTCTTCATTGATAACAATGTTATGGGCACTACCAAAATCGTTCATATGCGCAGTTTCGCTCAATGTCGAACCGGGGGGAGTATTGCTTAGCAAGGTTAAATCAAAAACTTGCATGCCATGACCGCTGGACTCTGAAACAATAAAGGCATGATCGTTGAACACTTTAATGTCACGCCAGGAAGAGGTGCTGTTGTTGTAGCCGGGAAGCAATCCTATATGGACAGGATTTTCTGGGTCAGAAATATCGACAAATGCGGTACCATTAGTGCGACCGACTATAGCAATCTCGTTGCCATTAGTCGGGTTGGTCCATCCCCAGATATCATTCAGATTTTGTGAGCCTCCACCCATTTGGTCTTTAGGCATAAAAGCCTGGAGATCGACTTTATCGCAAGGATAACCATTGGCGGAACCATTGACACATTGATTGACCAGTAATAGTTCAACATCGGCTAATTGCAATTGTGCCGCGGTCACTCCTTCATTAGTATCATCGTACTCATAATTATCATCGTACATTAAGCTGTGACTCCAGCTTAGTGAACACCAGGAGGCGCAGAGCGAAAACAACAGCGTTACTATTTTTCTATTTTTCATTATTGAATCCTATCGAGTTTTTTTAGTGCGTTTAATTACCTGACACAACAGGAAGGAACGAAACCCTAATTGCAAATAATTATGGACAGCAATCATTACATCCAAGACAACAACGGATAGTGAGATCAATTAAAAAACGACGTCTATTCTTTCAATTGAGAATGTAATGAAATTTCGACTTAGAAATTCTTTAGAAATTTTTTGCATTCAGTTTTAAGAGTGAATAAAACTCAGATTAAAACTTACAAATTACTATAAGTGCAAGTTTGTTTTAATTCAATTAACTGCAGGTATGAAATAGAAATATTTTGAGATATATCTCAAATGAATATTTTATTAGTGTGCTAGTTGCTTCAATTTCTTAGACGTTCAAGATTTTTTTCCATAGAATATTTATTCTTTTAACAAGGAGAAATAAAAAACCGTGTTAGAAATATTCTTAAGAT
>CAZOBX010000282.1:0-443 GCA_964578045.1 uncultured Kangiella sp.
ATATTAGTCAGATTAAATTGTTCACCCCGGGCTAAGCAGTTATTTTGTATCCGTTTTCCTTTTTCTTTCTGTCAAAAAGTCCTGCTTTTTCAGCACTAATATCAGTAAATTTTAATAGCCTTAAATATTCTACGGTATTTTGAGGACCATAACTCAAGGGCGGTAGCGTGTCTGAAAGGAAAATAAAGACTAAAGAATAAGAGTTAAGTTGTTTTTAGATAGGTAAATGCATGGTTAAAATAATAAATCGGTGTTTTTTAAATGTTGCAATTCTTTTGTTGCTATCAGCCGGCATTGAAGCGGCAGATAGGGATATTACCCAGCTTAAAAATCAATGTAGTAATATAACACTCCAGCAACGTCAGATGGCCAAAGCGGCAGGTTATGATCTGGATTCTCTCTGTTCTCAAATCCCCTCAGATTCAACTAATCAACCGGTCACC
>CAZOBX010000282.1:453-7144 GCA_964578045.1 uncultured Kangiella sp.
CCCAGCCGATTAATGTGACTCCCCGACCAACACAAACCCAATCTAGCAATATTCAGAATGCTTTTGAGCAAACCGCTGATGATGATTTACTAAACGATAATACAATAAAAACCAGGGATTCAAGCGTCAAATTAAAGGCATTTGGTTATGAGCTGTTTGCCGGAGTGCCATCAACTTTTGCACCTGCAACGGATATTCCGGTACCGGCTGATTATGTGATGGGGCCTGGCGATAATATTCGGGTGCAGTTTTACGGTAAAACCAGTGCGCAATACGAATTAACCATACAACGTAATGGAATGGTTCAATTTCCGGAGTTGGGTCCGATTTCTCTAGCCGGTTTATCTTTTCCAGAAATGAAAAAACTTCTTGCCGAGCGGGTTGCCAGGCAAATGATAGGGGTAAAGATCTCAACCACGATGGGCGAGTTACGCTCGATTCAGGTTTTTGTACTCGGAGAGGCATATCGACCTGGCTCCTATACCGTTTCTTCGCTATCAACGATGACTAATGCGTTATTTTCGAGCGGTGGGATCACTCTGATCGGTTCGTTAAGAAATATTCAACTGAAGCGTCGCGGTAAAATTGTCGCCCGCCTGGATTTGTATGATTTGTTATTGTCCGGCGATACATCGGAAGATGTTCGTTTACTGCCAGGTGATGTGTTATTTATTCCTCCGATTGGTAAAGTTGCCAGTATCGGTGGCAAAGTAAAACGTCCGGCGATTTATGAACTAAAAGCTGAAAAAACAACGGGTGATTTACTTCGGTTAGCGGGAGGTTTATTGCCAACGGCTTATCCTAATGCCTCTATTATTGAGCGGATCGTAGATTCAGGGGAAAGAACTTTAGTCAATATTGACCTGTCTACTAACACAGGTAAAAAAATCAAGATTAAAAATGGTGATGTTTTAAACATTCCTTCGGTTTTAGATCGTATGGATAACATGGTTTTATTGAGTGGTCATGTTCAACGTCCGGGCGGCGTTCAATGGTGGGATGGTATGCGGGCAAGTGATCTGGTTAAGGGGTTTGAGCATCTGTTAGCAAATTCAGATGTGGATTACGCGTTGATCAAACGTGAAAATTTGCCGCTACGGGATTTATTAGTTGTGCCGGTTAATTTAGGTCGCGCTTTGCAAAATCCAGGCAGTGTTGACGATGTTTTACTTCACTCTCGTGATGAGTTATTGGTATTTGGCAAGTTACTTAGTAGAACATCTGAGTTACAAGATATTCTCGCACAATTGAAAAGGCAATCCGGTGGCAGTCAACTGGCCAAGGTGATTTCGATTCAAGGTAATGTATATTTTCCCGGCGAGTATCCTTTGACTAAAAATATGACAGTGTTGCGGTTGATCAGCGCTGCCGGTGGGCTTAAAGAGGCATCTTATTTGAGTAATGCAGAAATTACCCGGCATAGTTTAAGTGACCCGGAGTTAGCTACCATCGAGCATATTAATCTGGACTTAAACAGTGAATTGACCCTTAACTCTAGTTTTTCGCTTCAGGCAAAAGATAAACTGGCGATTTTTACTATCCCTGAGTATCGGGAAAATTTGAGTGTTGTTTTGTTTGGCGAGGTTCGTTTTCCCGGTAGTTATGAGTTTAAGCGTGGTGAGACATTGTCTCAGGTGATTAAGCGAGCGGGTGGTTTTACCTCTATGGCCCATATCAACGCGGCAGTGTTTACTCGTGAGAGTTTAAGGCGCCAAGAAGCCAAACGACTTGAAGAGCTTAAAGATAGAATGCGTAAAGATATTGCTGCTAGTGAATTGGAAGAGATCAAATCGGGTGATGGTTTGTTACTCAAAGACGCTGAACAATTACTGGATGAATTAACTGATACCGAGGCGTTAGGCCGGCTGGTGATTTCCCTGGAGGAAATTATGAGTGCCAAGGTGGATGATATTCAGTTGAAACGAGGAGACCGTTTAATGGTTCCCACATTTCTTCAGGAGATTTCGGTGATTGGTGAGGTTCAGCATAGCGCCTCTCATTTGTTTAATCAGCAATGGACCTTAGATGATTATCTGGAAAAAAGCGGTGGGCTTTCGGCCAGAGCCGATGATGACCGGATTTATGTGGTAAGAGCGGATGGTTCGGTATTTATGCCCAACCAGAGTGGGTGGTTAACTCATCAAAATACCATGCTTAGCGCGGGCGATACCATTGTGGTTCCGTTGGATGCTGACAGGATTAAATCTTTAACGTTATGGACCAATGTCTCTCAGATTGTTTATCAAATTGCGTTAGGGGCGGCGGCGGTTAGATCGTTTTAAATCGAACTTATTTTACCCTTAACCCTAATACAGCTATCAAATAATTAAAATTAAAATTAAAAAGTAAAGAAGCCCTTGCTCCTAGCTTTAGACTCTTTACTCTAAACTAAACCTATCCTATGCCTGAAAATAATACAAAAATGAACCTAGAAGCTGAAAATGCGGACTTAAAAGCTCAAGTTAAAGTTCTCTCCACTCTAAACACTGAACTCTATTCCGGCATTGAAAACGCTGACGATGAAATTGATCTCCGCGAGCTCTGGCAGGCGATCTGGCAAGGTAAATGGTTAATAATTGCCATAACATTCATCTTTGCTCTAAGCTCTGTACTCTATGCTCTTTCTCTTCCAAACGAATACAAATCTACCGTTTTGCTAGCTCCCGCTTCATCTTCAAGTTCTTCTTCTTTATCCAAACTAGCGGGGCAATTTGGCGGATTAGCATCGTTGGCTGGACTCAACCTGGGTGCCGGTGGCGCGGACAATAAAACTGTTATTGCCATGGAAATCATTAAGACCTGGGGATTTATAGAAAAATTTATTGAAGATAATCAAATTGAAGTGGAAGTGTTTGCTGCGAAAGGTTGGAATCGGATGAACGATAAGTTGATAATTAATCAAGATCTATATGACGAGAATAAGAAAATATGGGTGAGAAAATTTGATATTAGTAAGAACCAAAAGGCTGCACCCAGTACTTGGGAACTGTTTAAGAAAATAGAGAATAAAATTAATATTACTCAAGACAGGAAAAGTGGATTGATTAGTTTGTCCGTTGAACACTTTTCCCCAACCGTTGCAAAAGAATGGGCCGATAAATTAGTAAAAGCTATTAACGACCATATTCAAAAACGGGACAGAGATGAAGCTATGAAGAATATCGAGTACTTGAATGACAAGATAAAAGAAACAAATATAGCAGATATGCAATCAGTTTTTTATCAGTTGATCGAAGAGCAAACTAAAACGTTAATGTTAGCGGAAGTCAGTGAGGAGTATGTATTTAAAACATTGAGTTCGGCAAAAGTGGCGGAAGAAAAATCAAAGCCGAAACGTGCCATAATTGTTATCCTTGGTGTGATTCTAGGTGCGCTTTTATCATTGATATTTGTTCTAATTAGACACTTTGGGAGAAGCTTAAAAGAGTGAGGATGACCTGTTTCTATCTATATTTTTACTAAGTTGGACGAGTAGATTATTTCTTCAGAAGACTAATTATCCTTCGAATCCATTTTTGTAAGCTTCACTCAAGAATAAGATTAGTTCCAAAGGGGCAAAAAAACAAATTATTTTTATAATAGTGGATTCGTTATTAATATAACATTCAATTGATAAGAGGGTATAAATGAAAAACTTTGCGATGATAGGGGTAGCAGGTTATGTTGCTCCTCGGCATATGAGAGCAATTAAGGAAACTGGCAATACCTTGGTGGCGGCCTTAGATAAAACGGATTCAGTTGGTATTCTTGATAGTTATTTCCCTCAAGCTGATTTTTTTGTTGAGTATGAGCGGTTTGATCGGCACATAGATTTACTAAAACGCAAAGGTATTAAAATTGATTATGTGAGCATTGCTTCACCAAACTATTTACATGATTCACATATTCGCTTCGCGTTACGTCATGGAGCACATGCAATATGTGAAAAACCATTGGTTTTAATGCCACATAATATTGATGCTTTAAAAGTTGTACAAGAAGAAACTCGCAACAAAATATATAACATTCTTCAGCTAAGATTGCATCCGAGTATTATCCAATTAAAAGCCAAAATAGATGAAGAAGTATCAAAAAATCCAAACAAAGTATATGATGTTGATTTGACCTATTTGACCAGCCGTGGAAATTGGTACTTTGCTTCATGGAAAGGCGATGAAGATAAATCAGGCGGAATAGCGACAAATATTGGGGTGCATTTTTATGACATGCTAGGGTGGATTTTCGGAGATGTTAAAAAGAATGAAACTCATTTGAAACAAAAAGATGCAAATGCTGGATACCTGGAGTTTGAGCATGCACGAGTTCGATGGTTTTTGTCTGTAAATTACAATTATATCCCTGACGATGTTAAAGCAACAGGTCAGCGGACCTATCGATCAATTGAAATTGATGGAAAAGAAATTGAATTTTCTGGTGGATTTTCCGATCTTCACATTAAAAGTTATCAACAAATATTGAGTGGGAATGGTTTTGGTTTAGAAGAAGCTCGAAAAAGTATCGAGATAGTGAGTGATATTCGTGAGCAAGATATTATTACAAATTCATCAGATGTTCATCCTTTCGTTAATAGGGTTATCTGATAATGACAGACTATTATAAACATGAAAGCGCGATAGTAGATGATGGCGCACAAATAGGTAATGGTTCACGTGTTTGGCACTTTGTGCATGTTTGTAGTGGTGCTCAAATCGGTGATGACGTTTCGCTGGGACAAAATGTTTTTGTAGGAAATAGAGTAACGATCGGTGATAAATGCAAGATCCAAAACAATGTTTCTGTCTACGATAACGTAATTCTCGAAGAAGGAGTATTTTGTGGGCCAAGCATGGTGTTCACTAATGTCTATAATCCTCGCGCGCTCCTAGAAAGAAAAGATGAATTTCGCAATACATCTGTAGGGAAGGGCGCTACCTTAGGTGCGAATTGTACAATTGTTTGTGGGGTAACTATTGGAGAATTTGCATTTGTCGGGGCTGGGGCATTAATAAATCGCGATGTTAAGCCCTATGCACTGATGGTTGGCGTTCCGGCGAATCAAATTGGTTGGATGAGTGAGTTTGGCGAAAAACTTGATCTACCCGTAATTGGAAATGAAGAGACCACTTGTCCACATACTCAGCAAGTATATCAGTTACTCGGTGACCGTCTTACAATGACTAAGCGTTAAATAGTTTAATATGAAAATCGATTTTGCAAATCTCCAACATCAATATCAACTTTATAAACCTGATATTGATGAACGGATACAAAAGGTTCTCAATAAATCAAATTATATAATGGGTGAAGAAGTTGCTGAGCTGGAAGCTCAACTCGCCAATTTCACAGCATCTAAGCATGTAGTGTCTTGTTCTAATGGAACAGATGCGCTCATAATTGCAATGATGACGATCGATGTGCTGCCTGGTGATGAAATTATCACCACACCATTTAGCTTTATCGCAACTGCTGAAACAATTGCATTTCTTCACGCTAAACCAGTATTCGTCGATATCGACCCAATAACATACAACATAAACCCTTCAAAGATTGAGGCAGCTATTACTAGTAGAACTAAAGCTATTATGCCCGTCAGTTTATATGGACAACCCGCAGATATGGACGAGATCAATGTCATCGCTACTAAGCATAATTTAAAAGTAATTATAGATGGAGCCCAAAGTTTTGGCGCGACCTATAAGAATCAAGCTGAAGTACACCATTGTGATATATATACTACGAGTTTTTTTCCAGCCAAACCTCTAGGATGCTATGGTGATGGTGGTGCAGTATTGACCAATATTGAGGAATATGCTGATAAAATGCACATGTTACGCGTTCACGGTCAAAACAATCGTTATCGCCATAAGTATGTTGGTATCGCGGGTCGATTAGATACAATCCAAGCTGCAGTACTTCTTGCAAAATTGCCTCACTACAAGAAGGAAATCGCAATGCGACAGAATGTTGCGAAAGCATACAAATCGGGTTTATCTGAGAAAATGGTTTCGAATATGCTTCCTCTCGTAAGGAGTGATAGAACCAGCGTTTATGCACAATTTACATTGCGCGTTGAGAATCGCGAAACTATGCAATCTAAGTTAAAAGATGAAGGCATACCGACAGCTGTGCATTATCCGATGCCACTACATTTACAAGAGTGTTTCACTTACCTAGGTTATAAAGTAGGCGACCTTCCTGAAGCTGAAAAGGCAAGTAAAAAGGTACTTAGCTTACCGATGAATGCTTTTTTGTCAGCAGATCAAGTTGATTTTATAAGCCGTTCTTTAACATAGAGTCGCTCGATGTCATTGATAAAAAGTGTTGGTGTTTTATCTGCTGGTCAGGGAATCGCTCAACTAATAAGCCTGATTGGATATATAAGTCTAGCAAGAATATATGAACCAGAGCATTTCGGTGTGTTTGCTTTGATTTTGTCGCTATCTACTATGCTTTCAGGGGTTTCGTCTTTTAGGTATGAAATGACAATATTGTTGCCGAAAAGTAGGCTCTCAGCTGAACTGGCGTCTAATTTATCTTTTTTTTTATCAATTTCAGTACACCTTATTTGTGCAGTGTTTTTCATATTAATTTCAATTGTTGTCAACTTTTGGAGTGTCGAAAATTGTATTTTTGTAGTTCTGATTAGTTTTTTTAATAGTATCTTGAATATTTCCATTTTTATACAAAATAGAGAGAAGAGATATAAAACAAC
>CAZOBX010000283.1:0-7109 GCA_964578045.1 uncultured Kangiella sp.
TTTTTTGAAACTTTTCGCACTGCTTTAAGTACTTTTTTGCCGGATGTCATATTTCCCGAATCGATCAACAAGATACCGTCATCTCCAACCACCAGGCCAATATTTGCGCCGTATCCTTCACCTTGGTGCAGTAGCCAAAAGTTATCACTTATTTTACGGAAAGCAATTTCTGATTGAGGTTCAGCGGCCTCACTCGAAAGCTGAAAGCCGCTGAATAGCAGGATTATAAATAAATTTCTTAAGATATAAGTCATGATGATTGTCCAGGATTAAAAACTTAGTTAAACGAAATTACAGTTAAATGTATTTTGCCGACTGCTGTATAAACAGCAATGGAGGCAGACTGATATAAAGCTGATGGATTGCTGATGGCAGAGACGTCAACAAGTTAGGATATTTATCGACATGGAATCGGTATAATTAACCTTATCCTATTCTGAAATCCTGATTTCCTATTGGAATAATTTAGAACAAGTCACTTTAAGCGGGCAAAATAATCAATGAATGAGTTTTATGTAGGCAGTTTCAGAGTCGATATGGGTCGATCACAAATTATTGCCCAGGACGATATTTTATCGATCGAGCCTAAAGTGCTGCAGGTATTGCTTATTCTGGCTGAGAGTCAAGGGCAAGTCGTTACTCATGACAGGATTTTAACAAAGGTATGGCCTGATGTTCAGGTGGCTCCAAACGCACTGCAGCGCTGCATCGCTCAACTTCGAAAAGCATTTGGGGACGATGCCAAGAATCAAAAAATCATCGCGACTCATCCTAAAATTGGTTATAGCTTGATTGCACAGGTGAATTGGCAAACAAAAATAGACGACCAAGATTCGGCCCCCTTTAAATCTCAAGGAGCGCATGTGAGGAGACTGAACCCCTGGATTTTTACAGGGGTCGTTAGTATGCTGCTAATTTCAATCGCCTTTATTTACAACTCACAAAATACAGGATTGCCGATACAGCAGGTCACCCCAATGACGGCGACCGACAACAAAGAATTTTCACCGACTTATTCTCCCGATGGCCGCTACATCGCGTTTCAACGATTTGTTGGACATTGTGAGAATCAAATATGGGCCAAGAATATCTCGGATAACAAAGAATATTTACTGACCAAAACCAATGGTATCTATGGTACTCCTTCATGGTCTCCAGATGGACAAAAACTGGCATTTTCAAATTTGACTCAATGTACCCGTGAGTTCTTAGCAGATGGTTGTAGAGAGATTCATACCCTTAATTTTGCCCTGGCAAAAAGTAGTCCCCAGCCAAGCCAACGTTTATTGTCCTGTGATCAACAAAGCTACAGCGCCGCCGTTTGGCTAAGCAACAATAAAATTGCGTTTATCGCCAAGGATAAGCAACAGAATTCCGTATTAACCAAGGAATTGTCGCAAGATAAAATGGAACTTCTCTACCGGGTCGAAAACGCAGAGCCCTATTCGCTTTCCTATTCTCAGCGTTTTAATAAATTGGCATTAATGCTTAGAGATAAAAGCCAGCAAGCTATCATGGTCATCATTGAGCCCGACACCGACATTGTTGATGAAGTAGAACTTTCTGTTCCTGCTGCGTTTCAAAGTCACCGGAATTGGAATAGTAATTGGCATCCTGAGCGTGAATCATTAATTTCGGCGAACAAAAGTTCAATATTTGAAATACAGCTCAATGGCGAGATGACCGAATATTTGATACCGACAGTACTGAATATTTTTGACCCTTTTTATCATCCCGATGGCACCAGTATTATTGCCTCAATGGGGGTTGTTGACTTAGATATTAGCCAGCTAAAATGGAAAACCGATACTAGCCCCATCGCAAAACCAGACAGCAATCAGCAAATCGTTCATCGTTCAATTTTTAACGAACAGAACGCTCAATATCAACCTGGAGGCGATAAGATTGCTTTCACCTCCAGACGTACGGGCAGCGAGCAAATTTGGCTCGGTAGCGGTCAAACATTATCCCAGCTAAGCAATTTGTCCGATAATTCATACATCGACTCTTTTGAATGGTCAACAGATGGTCAATTGATAGCTGCGGTATCTAACAAGCAACTGCACTTATTAAATCTTGACGGCGATTTGCAAAAGATTAAAACGCCATTTGAAGTGTTAGAAGTATTTCAGTGGCTCGATCAGCAACAACTACTTTTAAAAGTCCTTGAAGATAGTCAAATCAAAGTCGTTGTTTATGGACTCACCGATGAATCTGTTAATACCTTTTATAAAGGTGATGTAAATTGGGCACAACTAAGTGATAAGAATATCCTTTTTGTCAGTAGCTATGAACGAAAATTATGGCGTATCAATAACAATAAAAAATATTCTGTTGAAGCTTTGAGTAACATTCGAATATCTGGACGGTTTTTTTATGACAACCAACAATTGATATTACTGAGTAAAACGTCTGAAGTATGGCGTTACCAACTTGATAGGCAAAAAGCCTATTTGGTTTTCTCAGCGGTAGACGACATAAATATGCTATCGGACAGTGATTTTGCCAGTAAGCGAATATTGTTCAGTAAAATAATCTCCGCAAAAAAAGAAATTGTCATGTTCCATCAATAGAAACGATGAACCTGTCCATCTATCTCATACACAAATAATGACATTATCATGCATCTCGTTCTGCAATTTTTTGTTCAATAATTAACCACTTAGATAAAATGTGTCTTTGTTATCTGATTGTGAACCCTGCGGCTCAAAATCTGTTTGAGCGCGCCAGTATTATTGTTCGGTTGTTTCAACTAACCACCTTGGCTATCTTTACCCCTGCAATCGTTGAATCACTCTGTTTCGTTCAAAACTGCTTCCAATATTATCTGTCGCGCTTAACAGTGCGGCTCTAAGTTCACCATCCATCGTTTGTTTTTCGACTGTAGCGGTTAGAAAACGTGCTAATTCAAAATCAGACGATATATGCTCACTGGCCATTTCGATTAATTTTATTAACTGTGCTTTATCCATCTCCCTGTCCAGCAAGCTAATGAAGGTACGACTCATTTCAAAATCAGATGAAATATTTTCAGAAACTTCAAGGTAAGCATCAAATATATCGTCATTAAGTTTTGCTTTTTGGTTCGCTTGCATAAGTAACCTGGCTAACTCAAAATCTGAATTAATGTTTTTGGCCGCTGACAGCATCCTAATAATGAATTGTTCACTCACCTGCTTTTCAGATAAGAAATGAGAAAATAATCTACCCATTTCGAAATCCGATTGAATGCTTTCTGCCGCATCAAAAAAGGTTTGTTGCGGCTCACCTCTAGATGACAAATGAGCAACGCTGACTTTTAGCAAGTTTGCCAATTCAAAATCAGACTGAATATCCAGGCTTACTTTAAACAGCTTTTGCCAATGATTATTGGTCAATTTCTGTGTTTCGATAAAACTTTTCAAAACACGAGCTTGCTCAAAATCCGATTGAATATTTTGGCTTAATTCGAGCGAACGAAATTTATCAGAATCAGACAGTTGACTTAGCTCATATAAATGTCTCATATAGAGCCCTTGAACAAAATCACCCTTAATCAACTTCACTTCGTCCAAAACCGCTGAATCACCTCCCCTTTTCTGAATTCTTTCCACCCTTGCTTCGGCATCCATACCAGTGACTCGAAATATTTGTGGTAATACCGACGCAAACCACTGTTGCGCGTTTTGCGCGAAATCCTCTTTATCACCATCGACGTAATAGCTGTAACTTACCTCATCATCAGCTTTTCTTTCGATTAACAATCGCCTAACATCTTCACCTTTCTTTTCGAAAGTGATATCCATATAACTGTCTTGAGGAAATTTAATAATCTCAGTTTCAGCATCGTTAAACTCAATTTGTCCTTCCAACTTGGCTTTTATTTTTATTTTGGTTCCGTTTTGGCTGTGTGTCATCGACAGTTGTTTCACCTTGCCAGATTCAATATCGATATGTGAATCGCTGCTGGAATTAAACGTCTTGGCTTGGGCCTGATTGATTGAGAATCCAGGCATAAAGGTTAAAACAGATAGGGTTAGGAATGCGCCTAAAACCACAGAATATAAGCTGGAAGGTTTTTGAGAATTGTTTAAAAGAGCTTCTACCCTGACTAGCAGGTGACTTCTATTTGATTTCATTGCTGGTACCCATTGAGTTTGAGTGGAATTAAAATGATTATGTGCGGTGATCGCTAGAGCTTCGGCTAACGCCCGGGAGTTTCCGGTCCACTGGCTTGCCAATTGGTCACTCTGCTGCTCCGCAATTAGGTAAAGTCTATGCACAAGTAGTCTATTTAAAGGCTGAAAGAAGAAGACACAGTTAAAAACCACGAAAACTCTTTGCCAAATGCTATCTTTTCTTTTCAGGTGTGCAATTTCATGCGCCAACGCCGCTTCTATTTGATTGGTTTGATAACTTTGTGAAAAACCGACTGGCAATACAATTTCATTTTGACCGAAGACAATCGGTGAATTAATAAACTCTGACTCAAATAACTTCACAGAGCAAGATAGATTAAGTTCTTGAGCCAATCTGGAATAAATTTGAATAATCTTTTTATCGAAAACCGGTTTTCTGGTATTTAGCAGCCAATACAACTGAGAAATTTTGACAAGTTTAAAACATAATACAAATAGCATAATGGTTAACCAAAGGATTAAGATAATGACCTGCCATTGTAGGTTATTTATTAATGTTATTAGAGAATCAGAAATCAGTTGTGGCTGTTTGCCGGAATGCTGTTGGTTTACACCGGCTTTTTTAATAATAAATTTATCATCGCCCAATTTAGTCAGACGATTGGCGACTTTCACCGCAATGGGGTTTATTAGCTGACTCTCTTTTGTTATTGTATCGCTAGCAATATTGGTATTAGAGCCGGCATTTTTCTGAGTAACCGTTAGCTGCATAGTCATTTCCATTGGCATTAATTCGCTATCAAAAACTCGCCAATCGGCAACAAATAATAACGACGTAAACGCACCGGCAAACAATGCGATTTTCGCAATTGTTTCGCCTTGGGTATCAGCACCTATCCAGCGCAATTTAAAAGCCAATAAAGCGGCTCCAACAAACAGGCTACTGTGCAACCAGTAGTTGACTAAGAACTCGCTCAATAAAAGAGACCATGCACTATTCATCATTTTTTCCTTGTGCTAAGAGTTGTTTGATTTTATCTAGATCTGACTGTTCGACTTCATCTTGAGCCACTAAATGATGCACCAATTCAGAGGGATTACCGTTGAACAGGTTAGCCAGAATATTAGATAACATTGAGGTTTTTACATCTGCTTCGCTGATCAAGGCGTAATAAAGATGCTGACGTCCATCCTTCTCAAATGCGACTATGTCTTTTTCCTGCATTCTTTTAAGCAAAGTCGCTACGGTAGTAAGCGCCATTTCCTTCTTTCGGTTAAGCAACTGATGAGCGTCGCTGACACTTAGCCTGCCATGGTCCCACAACACTTTCATCACTAAAAGTTGCAGATCGCTAAGCTTAATTGGTTGTGATGACTTTTGATTGCTATTCTTTTGCTTGCTATTGTTTTGAATGTCTCTATTTACTTTTGAACGCTTGGAGATCATAATTATTCTCAAAATATCGCTTTTCAACTACATGTGTAGTTCAAGATAATACTACATTTGTAGTTTGTCAACTTTTATTTAATCTGAAAGTAACAGGAAATGTAAATATTTGAGACTGATAGAAGTCAATAGGCAATTAACGACCTACCCCCCATCAATCCCTCAAAACCAGATGGCTCCATTGTTTTACCCCGGAAATTTGGTTACCATTGATAAAAAATAAATTCGGTTAAACTATGAAGCAAAAGATCCGATGTGCTTGCGGTAAATCCAAGTCACTTCCCTGGTGTGATGGCAGTCATAAGGGAGAAGATTGGGTCTGTGATATATCAACCAACCCGAAAATTGAGCTAGGTTTTGTTGGATCCAGCGGTCTGGTTAATTTACTCAAACGACTAGCATGGCGATTTGATGGCGAAGTATTGGATAGTAATAGTGATACCCGCGCTAAGAAATTAATTATCATAGAAGATGGCTCCAGCTTAGTCCAGCTAAAACGCAATACCAGTCGATTAAATTTTGAGTCTAGCTATATCATTGGCATCGATTTGGCTGTAAAAAAAATAGCAACCATGCTGGCCAGCCAATTCAGTGCATCAGTGTCAGGGGAATTATCAAATATTTTTTTCCAGTGCGAAAATATCATTGATAGTTGGTTAAACCAAAACGACAACGACATTCCAATAAAAAATACGAAAACCATACCCAATCAATTATTCATTTCGCATTCGGTTGCTGATGAAGGATTATTGTTGCCAGTGGTGAATACATTAAGAGAGCTGACAGAACAGAGTGTTTTCTTGTGTTTTGACTCAATTGAAGGTGGAGAAAAATGGCGAAGGAAAATAACCAGCGCACTACAAGAATCTGACAAATTTATTCTGGTAGTCTCAGACGATTCAGTTAAATCCACTTTTTGTGCATTTGAAACAGGTTACGCCTTAAGCCAGGGTAAAGAAATTATTATGATCTCAATCGACGGCACTCAACCGCCAGCCTATATCAGTCATCTACAGTGCATCGATTTACAGAGGCAAGTCAATGCAATGAAATGGCTTGATATTGAATCAGCTTTAAGTCGAAGTTTATTGGAAGCGGTTGATAATCTCTAATAATTGTGAATACGCTTGTCAACCTTTGTCAGCTTAGCGCGTTAGTCTATTTGTTTCACACCTTTATTATTTAAGACACTATATTAACTAGGAGAACCCTATGAAATTACACAGTTTATTTTTCACCAGCGCTCTGACAAGTATTTTGATGTCGGGAATGGCTATCGCCGAGAAGCCTACCCGTGAAGAGCTGCAAAACATGTCTGCTGAAGAGAGACAGGCCGCCAAAGCAAACAGGCGAGCCGAAATAGATGCCATGAGCTCAGAAGAACGACAAGCGTTGCGAGAGGAGAGACGTTCGAAAAGAGAGTCCAGCGACCGCACGGGTGAACAACAGAGTAATGACTCCGCCGCCAACGGAAAGGGAACGAAAAACAAGCAGAAAAAACCTGCTCGACGAAAGCGTGGTGGTAAACCTTAGCAGGGATGTAT
>CAZOBX010000284.1:0-7064 GCA_964578045.1 uncultured Kangiella sp.
CCAATAAAACATCTTAAAGAAAGTAAAAAGAAGAATGAATCTAAAAATGAAAAAGATAAAAATAAATCTTCTGCGTTTAGAGGCAAGAATGAAGAATTTGGCGTAGATGTAATTGGTAATTCTAAAAGTAAGTTTAATATGTCACTGCCAGAATTAAACGATAATCTACCTCTAGAAAAAGAGTCTTTCATTATCCAATTAAAATCGAATATTCCTGAACTTTGGTTATTAGAACTTTGGAGACGCTTGTTTAAACCGACGAAGCTACCTGAATATCGTCGAGTTGATGTAGTCGAAACGGTACGAAAAATTGCTATAACGGGAACTTTGTTATCACCAGTTATGGAAACTAGATTTGTCAATAAAGCTAAATTATTAGTATTTGTGGATATAAGTGAAGCTATGCAACCATGGAGTGTTTTTGAAGCAATGCTTGTTAATACACTAACATCAAATTTAAGTCGTATGCCAGAAACTAAAATTTATTATTTTGATGGCGCGCCTGGTGATGAAGTATATAAAACTAAAGGTCTCCAAGTGCCGAAAAAACTTTGCGATTTACTTAAAGATCATGAAGGCGATTCCATTCTAATCTTCGGCGAAGCGGGGGCTGCACAAGGTCATTTTACACAAAGAATGGCATCAAGAATTAAGAACTTTATTTTATCTATAAGAAATAGAATAGCGCAGGTTATATGGATAAATCCGATGCCGACAGAACGTTGGCAGTCTGAGTTTAAAATTCTGATTAATGGTTGCAATAAAATACATGCTTGTGAGCTAAAAGAACAGTCGTTACTAAGAGCTATCGATTTGATAAAGGCTGCTCATCAATGAGTGTGATCAGCAAACATTGGAATGGCGCAGGCCTTGATCCTGAAGAGGCAACCAAATGTATTAATGAATTCTGGACTATTTATGGATCTAGTTCTTTATTACTTGCCGCACATGCGGCAGTATTGGAACAAATAAAACCTGAATTGTTGGCATTGATTAGAGTGAATTTTATGCCTTTGAATGAGCGCTATAATACAGCGCTTGATGCCGATGTGCTTTTTGGAACATTGGGGTATTACCTAGGTGGTGGTTGCTACAAAATGGATAAGGAAGTTCGTCGGCACTTGATAATTGCGCTAAATGTATGGGCCGTAGACCAAGGGGGAAAAACTCGTCGTTCTGGTCGAGTCGGACATTTTATTCGACATTATGTCCGATGGAAATTAACCAATCAAAATATAACAATTGTTGATGCTGATTATTTGAATCGAATAAATTGGGTTGCCTTGGCTTACGATGAGCCTGCGGTAGCTGCAGAATCTTTAGCTCATGAAATGATAACACCTGCTAACGCCGCTAATTTGACTCACAGTAGAATTCGTTTTAGTGGTATTAAGGCGTTAATTAAACTCCCTATTTCTTCCTATGTTTCTGTACTTGATTATGCTCGTATAATGGAAAAATGTGCTGACGCTAAATATGATGAAGCAAAAAGTTTGCTTCATGGTTTTGGGAGTGTTTGTAGCGAAAATATTGAAATTGGCAATCTTACATTCCCCAATCCATTGCAAATGATTGATAGATTCGAAAGCTATCGTTCAGTTAAAGAAAAGCATAGAGAATCTGCATCTAATTTACAAGAAATCAAGCATACTTTGTCAGCCTCCCCGAAACAAATAACATCTTTATCCGATCATAAATTCATTGATGAACCTCAAATAAACCTTGAAGATACCGATTTACATACTGCAGTTAAAGCTAACGATATTACCAAAGTTAAGAAGTTCTTATCTTCAATTACAAAAATTAAATCAGAAATAATTGACCGTCTCGGAACAGACGCAAAAACAGCTCTCCAGTTAAGTGTAGAACGTGGGTTTAAGTCGATAGTCATATTATTATGTGAAGTAGAGGCGATGATTGATTTTCGCTTTGAATTGTATGAAACGGCATTAATGCTCGCAGCTTCAAACGGGCATTTGGATATTTGCAAAATATTACTCGAGTATAACCCGGCCATAGATTTAAAAGATGACTCAGGTGACAGAGCATTGCATTTAGCAATTCAAAATGGTCACCAAGATATAGTACAGTTACTTATTAATAAAGAGACCGCAATCGAAGAACCTAATAACAATAAAACTACACCCTTATGTGCGGCGGCCAAAGCAGGTCGATTTTTGATTTTTGAGACACTGCTCATCAATGGTGCAAAAATTGGTGCTATCGATAAGGATAACTTCGGTATTTTGGCCTATGCGTCTGCAGGAGGAAACCCCCGAATTTTGCATCTTTTATTACAATTAGGTATTCAAATCGAGTTTAGCCGGAACATGAGAACAAGTCCTTTGACAATAGCTGCTTCGAAAGGAAAAACGGCAGCGGTTGAATTCCTTATCTCAGAAGGGGCAAATTACAACGAAAAGATGAATCTAGGTTATACAGCATTGCACCATGCTGCTATGAGCGGACAAATTGAAACCCTTAAACAATTGTTTGAATTTTATCCTGATCGAAATGATATTTTTGAAGGTGCTGAAGATGGGAATTGGACTCCAATCAAATTGGCCGCACTTTACGGGTTTACCCCCATTGCGGAGTACCTTATTGATTGCGGGGATAATATTAATGTTGAATATAAACAGGATTGGAAATTGATTCATCTAGCGAGTCAAGAAACAATAAACGAAAATACGGATATAGAGAACGATCATGCTGGCTTTGTTCGTTACCTGCTAGATTCAGGGGTAGATGTAAATATCAAAATGGCTTCTGGATCTACACCATTACATATAGCAGCGATTCATAATGCGATAACTGTTGCTGAAATACTCATATCCCATCCTGATATCGATATAAATATGCCTGATAATACTGGCCAAAGTGTGTTGTTGATTGCTGCGTCTAAGGGTAATGACGACATTATTCGAAAATTACTAGATGACCCCAGACTCCATTTGAAAGCAGA
This sequence comes from uncultured Kangiella sp., assembly GCA_964578045.1. Classification (GTDB taxonomy): domain Bacteria; phylum Pseudomonadota; class Gammaproteobacteria; order Enterobacterales; family Kangiellaceae. The sequence continues at coordinate 2,966 of CAZOBX010000284.1, forward strand.
AACTAAGAAAGGTGAGCGAGCTCTCTATCTAGCTGTTATAGCTAAGTCAACTGAAACCGTAACAACACTATTAACGCATCCAGACATTGACAGGAATCATGTTGGTAAAGAAAACCTTATTCGCCCAATATGCAAAGCAATAGATCTAGAGCTCTGGGATATTTTTTCATTATTGTGTGATGACTTGCATGTGGATATTCTTCCTAATAAAAAGTCAGATGGTTCACTTTTACATCAAGCAGTATCGGCAAATCAGATAAACGCAGTAATCTCACTATTAAAGCGAGAAACAGAAATAAACTTATTAAATAGCGATAAAGAGACTCCGCTAATTCTTGCAATTCGTAGCTCGAATCAAACGATAATTCAATTGTTACTAGCAGCAGGTGCTCACCTCAAATTGGTTGAAGGAACCGATTTAAGCCCTTTAGAAGAAGCTGTTAAATCAGATAAGATGGCTTCAATCAAATTACTAATCAATAAAGGCGCCTCTCTACACAATAAAAACTATCAAGGTAGATCTCTCATACATGTTGCAGCCATGTATGGTCATAATGATGTATTAAATTTATTAGTTGAACTTGGGATAGGTGTTAATGAACTTGACATTAGACAAAGAACACCTTTGCATATAGCCGCAAAATATGGTCAAACTGATGTTTTCGATCTTCTAATAAAACAAGGGGCTGATTGGAAGTGTAGAGATGTAGAAGGTTCAACTCCTTTACATTTAGCAATTCGTCATGGCCAAATTAATGCCAGTATTAACATTATTAATCACGGTATTGATGTTAAACAATCTAATATCGATGGATGGACTGCATTACATTTTGCTGCTTTGCATAACATGGATACATTAGTAAATGAATTGTTTAATATTGGTGCTAGACCAAACGATATAGCATACCAACCACCAGTAACTCCTTTGCAAGTAGCAGCGGAAATTGGCGCAGAAAAAGCGTGCATGCAGTTAATCAAAATAGGAGTAGACCTTAACTATGCCAATAGTAGAAAAGCTTCCGCTGTATTTCTAGCGATAACAAATGGGCATTTTAAACTTGCGATTCATTTAATTGAAGCTGGCGCGTCTACCAATACCTTTGATATAGAAAGCGCATCTATTCTACATATTTTTAATCTAAGAAAACAACGTCGGTTGCAAACAAAAACTCCAACTGATGAATTTGAAGACAAGCTATTCAGTTTGTTGTCGAGCCAGATTGATTTAGAATTGGATACATTAAATATATCTGAAATTAAAAATGTTGAGACAGAAATACAAAACAATGTTTCACTATCCACTATTTCAGCATTGAAAGGATTGGCTTTTAATGAGCCAGAAAAGGAATTATTAGATAAACCTGAATTTAAAAAAGTTCAAACAAAAGTAGGAGGATTAAATATACAAAACAGTGAGCCACAGTCCACATTTTATCCAATGCAAAGTTTAAGTTTTGATGATCCCAAAGAACAAGTTTCCTGGCCTTGGGTTGTTATTACAGGCTCTCGGCATGATTCGATTATTAAACGGCTTAATCCAATTGACGGAAAATTTAGGATAAACAAAGCATCCACCCAAATTGTTGAAACTACTCTACCTTTTTATGAATCTGTTGTCCTGCTCAGGGTAAGGGATCGCAATTGGAATAATCCAAGATTAGCAATTTTTTATCTGTTAGATGTAAAGACTAATAACTATTTTAGATTGAATGGTACATCTCCACCGATTCACGAAGTTAACGCTAAACATCCTATAACTTTGAATGAAAATAGTGTTTTAGACTATGTGCGTTTTTTTGGTTTTTTTGTAAGAGGAGAAGAAGGTCCCTTTTATGTCATTGAAAGTAAAAATGATCCCTGTCTCGCTACATCTTTGAGTGGAGTGGCGTTGACAGTACTGGCTGGCGCGGTCAGACCTTTGACTTTTGAAGGATATAACAAGGAAGGAGAATTTATGGTTTCGTCCTGTATTGCATATTCAAATGCCTTGTTCATCGCTCATTATACGGTGCAAAAAACAGGAATGGTGAATATGAATGATGATGATCCTATTGCCGCGGACTTACCAATTTTAATCAATGCTCCTATATCCTAACTGCACTTAAATTAAACACTTCATCCATTGAATGACATTGATTGTAAAATATCCTCGAAACTAGAGAGGTCCATTTGATTTGGAGAAAGTCCACCAAAAGGACCTGCTTTTGAGCGCCAATAAGCCAATATTTGTGGAAATTGATTAAACTCTAAATCAGCTTCTTTGATGATTCGCCGATCTAGAGACAGCAATCTAATATCTTGTATTTGACTTCGAAGTTGATTGTAATCCTTATTGTTTTCGCAATTGCGGAGTGAATACGCCAGCACGTTAGGGTCACTTGGATCACGGGAGTCATCTTTCGATAGATTACAAGCTTGCTTTATAATATCACCTGCTTCGGCTCGGCTTTCCATTAATTTGTCGAGTAGAGACCTAGATAGATCTGCATTAGGACCTTGTGAAATACGACAGACATAAATGATTTTTAGTATGACATTCAGGTCGATTTGAGAAATCTTTGGCGCCCATATTAAAACACCGGATCGCATATTAGATACATTTTCCAGTAACATACACTGGGAACAAAAAATACATGCTGTGAAAACGGAATCCATCAACCACTCTGTAGCATTACGGACGATAACTTCCTGATATTTATGACTGTGAAAACCGCAAAATTGACAGGTATGAAAATCCCTTTTAAATATCGCCTGTTTATAGGTAGGGGACAGGTTAAAATGTTTACTGCTCACCCAAAATTCATTTTCATTAGAACTGGGAGAGGAAATCCCAAGGCGTATTGGCCTTGCATATAGACGTTGGTGTAATTTAGAATTGATGTAAACAAATGGTGAGCGTAATGACAGGTCAAATTTCGCGTGCTTTTCACCTAATTCCTGTTGTGGATCTTTTTCTACCAGTGACGCTATATTCTTAAAAATATCTGCATTGTTATACATCTGAACTTTAATGACTTTATTTTCTTTTGCCAGTTTATTAAAGAAACTGGCGCAATCTATAAGCAGATTTACTACATGCTTAATGTAAGAGGTAGCTTCGGGCGCCTTTATAATTTCGTTTGCAAAATGCTGGTGTACCGATGCATTTTCGGTCATCTGTTTTCTGATTAGTCTATTATCCTTGGCTAAATTAGTAAAAAACGCAGCGGAGTCTTTTAGCAGGTTTGCCGCGTGTATAATTACTGTAGACATTTTGTTATTACCCTACTTTAAGTGATTAGTATTACTTGCTACCCTAAATAAAGGAAGTAAATCTTAGAATAACATTTGTACATGAAAAGAAAAGCTGTTTCTAGATAAACGGGTTGTACCATTAGAAATCGACCCACTATTTAGTTTCATTTCGGGACGAATGTTTTTATCTTGAGATATTGTTTTTGTGCTTATCAGAATTGTTTATGTATAAAGGTGTATTGGAATTTGGTGCTCGAATTTCAATTTATGTGATAATTTCAGACAGTCACATTATGGCCAATGTCTGACACAAATCGTTGAAAATTTCCTACAGGATTAATCGAAGAATTAGTTTTTTATCTTACGTGGCAACCACTGATAACAAATTTTCAATTCATTAGGTGAGCATGTTAGCTCCTTTTAAAATAAGTTATTTCTCAGAGGCCTATAAGAGATTGACTATATCTTGATTGTCCCGCATTATTCTATTTTTGTTTTAATCCACTTAATGAATGGTATTACTAGCGATTTCATTAATGTAAAGTTCAGGAGAAAGGGAACGGGCGATCATAAACAACGGTTTAATGGGTAATCCCACCGAATCAAATAATTCCTGCGCAAAACCAATGGCCAGATCTTGTTGAACCGTACCAAAACATTCTCCATCAACAAGATCGGAACCTTGTGCACCATTAGCCAGCCATTCTCTAATCGACTCAACCATTTGTTCTGCTTTTATTTGATTAACAGCATTTTTTTTAGACATTATCATCTCCTGAATTTTTAAACGTTTAAACGGCTTTTTTGATATTGGCATTTAATCGCGACCGCCACGCCCGTATAAACACAATAGTAAAAACTTTTA
>CAZOBX010000285.1:0-7047 GCA_964578045.1 uncultured Kangiella sp.
CCGAAGGGCAAGGCTATAAGCCACCATCTTCTTCGTTATGAAATTTTGAGTTAGACAGGAAATTGCTCCTTGCATTTCCTGCATACAGTCCATCCTTGGACATAAATGACTAACCCTAAAATTCCATGCCTCAAATATGGTCGCTTATAGCCTTGCTGAAGCCTGCATTTTGAGGTAGCACGGGTGTATATTAGCAAATACTCCATATGAGCATTTTGAAAGTACAGAGGGTCGCCTCGCAAAAGAATTGAAGCTGAGACAAGCCCGAGGACTTTTAAGCTGCTATAATCCCGACCGATTTTATTCACAGTGCAGCTCAGCCTCTAAATTAAACAAAGATCTCAAATGATGAACAGCGCAGACCCAGCCAAAATAATTAGCCGATTAGAAAGAACCTTACGAAGTAACGTTGGTCGAGCAATCGCCGATTTTAATATGATCGAAGACGGCGATAAAATTATGGTATGCCTGTCCGGTGGAAAAGATAGTTATGCAATGCTAGAAATATTACGTATTTTGCAAAAAAAGGCACCAATTAAATTCGAACTGGTAGCGGTCAACCTGGATCAAAAACAACCGGGTTTTCCTGAAGGAGTATTACCTGAATATCTGTCGTCCATCGGGGTTGAATACCATATCATCGAAGAGGATACCTACAGTATTGTTAAAGATAAAATACCTGAAGGCAAAACAACCTGTTCTCTTTGCTCCCGATTAAGGCGAGGGATTATCTATTCCTGGGCTGTTAAAAATAAAATCACCAAAATAGCTTTAGGCCACCACCGCGACGATATTATCGAAACTCTATTTTTAAACTTGTTTTTTGGTGGCAAGTTAAAGTCCATGCCGCCAAAATTGCGCAGTGATGATGGCAGAAATACAGTTATTCGCCCGCTTGCTTACGCTAAAGAAGCCGATATTGCTAAATATGCCGAGTTAATGGGGTTCCCAATTATTCCTTGCAACCTGTGTGGTTCTCAAGAGAATTTGCAGCGTAAACAGGTCAAAATCATGCTGCAAAAATGGCAGCAACAATTTCCGGGACGACTAGAGAGTATTTTTGGCGCTTTATCCAATGTAGCACCTTCTCACTTATTAGATGCTGATCTGTTTCCATTTAAAGATCTGGCGTCCGAAACTCCTCCGAAGACCGATGAAGACACTTTGTTTGATGGTGATGATATCGTTTTAGCTAAACCCGCAAAACCACAAGACCGACTTAACATTAAGAATCTAGTACTCCGTCACAGGGATTTTGACTAGTTCAGCAAGGAAAACAACTTCGATCTATTTATTCAACTACTAAGATTCTGACGATTAAAAATGACAAACAAGGTAGCCCCGAGGCTTGTCATAACCAAAGGTAAAATGAGCGCGTACTTTCCATTTCCGGGAGTAGCCGTATCAAGCCACTGATATAAAAAGATCCCAACCAGCGGCATAATCAATCCACGGATCCCGGTTAAGGTCACATGAATAGCCATATAATCCATTGGATTTTCATCGTTAGCGGCTCCTCCTTTTCCGACAAAATCGTTATGGCCCAGATTCCAACCAATCACACCTCCAGAAATAGCAATACCATAGACGACTGAGCCGACAAAATATAACTCATTGATACCACTTAATTGAGCGGATAAAAAAACCAGTAGCGCACTAACAAATCCCCAACTATGAATACTTCTAAAATAGAATATATGATTGCTATCTAATAATCGCGCCCACCACCTGACAGCAAAGGGTATTAGAGCCAAAGGAATAGCAGTGGTAATCAGTATTTGACGCAGTTGTTCGAGCTCAGTATGTTCATTTAAGAATACAATCAAGGGTGCCATAAACATCAAATTGCCACTACCCAAAATAAACATGGCAAGCATATATTTTCCAAATGCTTTATTTTCTTTTAGCAGGGAAAATCGTTCTAACAGAGTGCGCTGGTCCTGAGTACTTTTTTCACGAGCTATTTCCTTTAGCTGGTGGCGTACCGCTAAGCTCCGGTAGCGAAAAGCACCAATCATGGACAGCGCTGCGAAAACAATAAAAATCCAGCGGAAATAATCGAATTGCCAATCTAGGATCAAGCCCACTGAAATACCAGCAATGGACATGACTAATGCAGACAAAGTCGCCAGCTTTGCGGTCACCTTACCGCGGATATGACGTGGATAGTTGGCCCGCCAGATATTTGAGCGGACAGTAAGAATACCCGACCAGATAAAGCGGGCAATTACAAGAACGAACAGAAAAAACAGCAAGCCGATATCTGAAAAAGAAACAAACGACATGCTAAAAGTACAAAAGCAAAATAACATTGCAAGATTTGAAACCATTCTTGCTTTACTTCTGCCTAGACTGATCCTTACCCAGAAGAAACTGAGTAAATTCGAAAAATAGGGTGCACCTGTAGCTATCGCAACGGCAATATTTAATAACCAGTCACTGACTTGATTTTGAAAGCCATTCTTGATGATAACGCCAAGAACTCCGCCTTCCATCAGAGCCACAACAAAAGATAAACTGGCCCAGGTAGACCATTCTACGTTGATCCGTTTTTTCAACGAAATCCTTGGTTGGATGATTTTATCAATCGATGTCACAATCTACGTTCGTCGAAGTTTTTTAATGAGAGGTATTCTATGAGATTATCTCAAAAAAGCAAATAGGTTTTGGCTATAAACTGTTTTGCTACGGCAACCGATTTTCAATAAACTCAATAATCAATTCTGAGCACTTGATAAGATTTTGTACAAAGGTCACCCCCGATCGAACCCTCGGTTTAAACGAATGATCGCCGTCGGATAAAAACTCTAGCTGCACTCGGTCAGAAAAATTAAATTCTGCGACTTCACTTTGAGTACCAAAGGCATCTCTCTCACCCTGTACGATTAAGGTATCAATTGCTATTTCGGATAGATGCTCACCGCGATATTTATCCGGATTTTTTGGCGGGTGAAAAGGGAACCCTAAACAAATTACCCCATTGATAGGCGTACTTTGGTCAACCAGTTTAGCTCCTTTCTCAGCTGCAAGTATACTGGCTACTCGGCCGCCCATGGATTTACCACCTATAAAGATTTGTTTATTGGTTGCTATTGACTGGATCGCTTGTTCGAAAGCAACTAGTAATTTTGGCATTCTATCCGGCGGCCTGCGTTTTCCTTCCGCTCTAATCTTTCGCATGTAGGGAAACTCAAAGGTTTTGACTTCCAGTCCTTTATTTTTCAAAAGTGTCGATAGTTGCACAATAAAATCACTATCCATTCCGGCTCCAGCACCGTGAGCAAACAGAAATATTGCATTTGATAAATCAGCCACCAATATCATCCATGATTATTTGGCCTTTAGATAAATGGCCAAAGTGTCGAGCAATTTGCTTTTTAGAATGGGTTTTCTTAAATAACTGTCAAAGTGCTGTCGCTTAAGGGTCGATTCATCATCGTCTAATGCTGACGCTGTAAGCGCTATAATTTTTGTCTCCAGTTTTTTCTTAATTTGTATAGTGGCTTCATATCCATCAAGTTTTGGCATTCTTAAATCCATCAATACAATATCTGGATTTATTTCAAGCGCTTTTGAAATTGCCTCACGCCCGTCACTCGCCTCACTCAGTTCAAAGGGATAATCTTGTAGATATTTTCTAATAATAATCCGATTACTTTGCACATCATCAACAATCAGGATACGGGCTTTTCTAAACGAATATTCGTTTTGATAAGAAGTCCTAGATAACAGTGAATCATCGCAGATTTGAGTATTTAAACGTAGTTTAAAGCAACTTCCAGCTCTGACCTGACTAGTAGCCATCAAGTTGCCATTCATGGCGTCTGCTAATTTTCGGCTAATAGCCAGGCCCAGCCCTGTGCCACCATAATCGACACTATGATAGCTTTTTTGCTGTTCAAAATAGCCAAAAATTTTATCCAGATTCTCGCCACTGATGCCAATGCCAGTATCCTGCACTTCCACTTTCAAATCGTATCCAACTCTATCCTTATTATGTTTTTGCAAGTCCACCTTGACTCGCACAGTTCCTTGCTGGGTAAATTTTTGCGCATTGCCGATTAAATTCAATAGAATCTGGCGAAGTCGATTGGCATCTAACATCAAACAACTGGAAACTTGAGAATCGATGTTTATATCAAAAGCCAATCCTTTTTGCTGCATTGGTCGTTCAAAAATTTGTTTCACTTCGGCAAATAACTTAAGAATATCAACGGGAGCTATCTCGATCACCATTTTACCGGCTTCAATTTTTGATAGGTCAAGAATATCATTAATAACGTGCAGCAATCCATTGCTACCGAGCACAATCGAATCGAGATAATCGCTCTGTTCTTTTGTTAGGCCGGTTTCTGAAAGCAATTGAGTAAAACCGATCACAGCATTCATTGGCGTACGGATTTCGTGACTCATATTCGCGAGGAATTCTGATTTCGCCTGATTGGCTCTTTCTGCGTCAAGTTTGGCTGATTTAAGTGCACGCTCTGAGAGTTTTCTCAAATTGACTTCAGACTTTAGTCGTTTAACCCAGTAGAGAATGATTAGCAGAAAAATAAAGGCTAATGCAGCGATTTGAAAAACCCGTGTGCGATCGAATCCCTGTTTAACATGCACAGAAAACCAGCGATTATTAATACTTCGCCGTTGCTGCTTGCTAACATTGGCCAATACTTTGTTAATGATCGACAATAATTCGGGATTATCTTTTGCAAGCATGAAATGAATGTCTACATTAAAATCAAGATTGCCGGCTATTTGCAAATTAGGATGGTTGAGTTCGCGTATTATGTAGGCAGCAACAGCCATATTGCCAATATAGGCATCGGCTTTTCCTTTAGCTACCAGACTTAAAGCTTCTTCAATGGAACTGGTATGAATGATGTTTAAGTTGGGATGGTGTTTTATAACATACTCTGTGCCAAAAAGACCTCTCGGCAGGGCAATACTTAACCCTTCGAGTTGCTCTATGTCTTTTACATAGGAGAAGCTGTTAGCGGTGACGATAGCCAGCTCGGTTGAAATATAAGGCTCGCTAAAATTCGCAAAAATCTGTCTTTCCTCATTTTTCCCGGCCGCCAGACTCAACGTTATCTTTTTTGTTTGTAACTGTTCAATCAACATATTCCAGTTATCGAGTTTTACAAACTCGAACTGAATACCGGTTTGCTCAGTCACTATATCCAAATAATCTTTAGCAATGCCTTGAATATTACCGTCGACCTGAATAAAAGGCATCCAATCGAAATCACTAAAATACACCACTGGATGTGACTTTATCCAGCGTTCCTCCAAATGACTGAAAACGATCCCTTTTTTTAACTGATGTTGACCGGCAAACCACTTAGTAAACAATTGGGCCCTTTGTTTTTCAGTGATTTTAGCAATCGCTTTTTCAATGATTGAGTTAAGCAAAGGCATTTTATTGTCAGTAGCAATTCTTAAATTGGTACTGTGTGCACTATCGACCCAATTAAGCCTGAGTCCCAGTAGCATCGAATTGGCAGTCGCTTGTTCCAGAAACAATTGATTTCCATAGGCCAAATCAACTTCTCCTCTATATAATGCTTCTATAACTTGCCGATAATTTGAATAACTAACAATTTCAATACCTTGCTGACGGGCAAGTACCTCATAAGCCATCGAAGGACCGATTTCCGGCATTGGATTACTTACCGCAACCTTAACACCTTGCAAATCACTTAAGGTGGATAGCGATCTAAAATCACCTCGGCTATAAACCACGCTCGCCAGACTAATCAGTGCCTGGGTAAAGTCATATTTTAAAACCATCACTTCATCGCTGCTCGCTCCCAACAAGATAGGTATTTTATCCTTCGTAATTTGCTTGCCAATTTCATTGACATTCAGAATAAGCGGCTGAAAACGGACGTTAAGTTTTTGATTGATCAGGTTAAGATAATCTATAAAAAATCCTTCGTACGAACCATTGCCAATTTTACTGGCAAAAGCAGTGTTGGCTTGAATGGTGACAAGCATTTCCCGATGCTGATTAAGCCAAAGTCGTTCCTGAGCGGAAAGAAAGGCGTTATCAATGGCTAAGGGCTGTGATGACTTATGGGTTTGATGAAAATTTGTGGCTATTTGATCTTCGCTAGTTGCTATTGCAGCGCGACAAAAACTTAATAACAGCAGAACGTAAATAATTTTTTTATTAATCAAGGCCATACGCCGCTTTTTATTATTAGTTCATCCTGATTATAATAAAGACTACTGAGTACATATTATCCACCATACCAGCTTGTTGTATCTTTTTAACTATTATTAATAGATGATAGATTTGTAGAGTATACCCTATCTTTAATAGCCTTTTAATTGATTAGACAATTAATCAACGACATTATCTGTCAGCATATTGATTAATCGATCCACTTCGATTAGGGCACTCATATACTCTACAACCATTCCGGCAAACCACGGCCGCCTGGAAGACCCCGTTGACCAACGAATGTCTTCAGGTGTTAAATTCTTGGCATCACCCACTGAATGGCAAGCGAGCGCCCAAAGAGAATCGTCCAGTATAATCAAATATTGGTAAGCCTCTTGATGTTTTTGCTTTCTTTCAGGCATCAGAAACTGCTGGGTATCCACCACCATTAGATTTCCCTTATCATGTGGAACCAAGCCCAAAAACCAATCCGGTGTACCAACCAGTGGCGTGATATCTTGTTCACTAACATTGAGAATTCCGCCCAGTTTGATCAGTGGCACCGCAAGCGGTAACTTGCTGACATCAAATATCAAAGTTTGAAACACGTTGCCTAAAACGCTTTTTAATGGCTGTTTTTCTCTGTGAGCAAATGATGCTTGCGAGCTTTCCAGGCTAATCTGGATGACTTCTTCGGCGGTTATTTCAACGGTTGGTTTAGCCCTATTCCGAGTAGCCGATTCTTTGTCCTGCTCTTGAGGTGCTACTAGGTTTGCAAGTGCAATTTTTGCCAGAAGTTTTTCAACACCCTGTAACCGGGGATCTTTTTGATGATCTTCCTTAAAGTCTCTTTCGGTAAACTCCTGACGAGAGTATGCTTC
>CAZOBX010000286.1:0-7034 GCA_964578045.1 uncultured Kangiella sp.
TCAGGTATTTTAGCTGAACACTGGAACCTGCATTTTGAGGTAGCACGGGTATATAGCCAGCCTAAGTAATTCGCCAAATCAATCCTAACCTGAGTTTCCTATGAGCCAAAGATTTCAATTATTGTCGATCAGTTTTCTATTGTTCATTAGTTTTTCCGCGGCATCAGCCAAAAAGTCCGATAATCGCGCCGCTGCCATAATTGATAATCAAATTATTACCAACCAGCAAGTGATTGATAACATCGCCGATCAACTTTATGAAGCGGAAATGAAGGTTTATGAAATTAAAGTAAACCAGCTAAATAGTATGCTATTGATACGATTGATTGATGCTCATCCGTTAAATCAAGGGATGAATCCTCAAGAGTTCTTAGATAAATTTGTGATCAAAAGACACACCGTCACTAGCCTGGAAATCGAGAAGTTTATTAAAGCTAATCGCATACCCACTGAGCAAGTTAATCCCGAACTAAAAAAGAAAGTCATCGATCACATTAATAAAGAAAACGCTCGATTAGACATTTCAAAATGGTTTGCAATTCAAAGTAAAGAGCACGGCGTGGTTATTAATTTAACTAAACCCCAGCGACCCAGGTTGGATGTTCCGGTCGGAGACGCGCCAGTATTGGGCGATAAAAATGCTAAAATCACGATTATTGAATACTCTGATTTTCAATGTCCATTTTGCGCTGCCGCGGAAAGTAAAATCAAACGATTGCAAAAAGATTACCCGGGGAATATTAAGCTGGTTTACAAGAATTTCCCTCTTGGAAATCACAGCGAAGCGTTTAGCGCCGCAGAAGCAGGATTATGTGCACGTGAACAGTCCAATCGCTTTTTTTGGCAACTACATGACGTCATGTTTGCCGATCCCCGAGGGCTCAGAAGAACAGGTCTGAAAAACAAAATTACTAAGTTGGGATTGAATGTTGCTCAGTTTGAGCAATGCATGGATAGCAAGAAATATTTCAGTAGCGTTAAACGTGATATCGCGGAAGGTCAAAGGTTTGGTGTTAATTCTACACCGATATTTTTTATCAACGGTATAATGGTAAGAGGCAATAAAGAATATAAAGAATTTACTGATATTATTGATGCCGAGTTAAGCGAATAAATGAATCATCGAAAAATTCGATTAACAAAAAGAAATAAGTGCTGAATTGTATAAGAAAATTATCGATGAAGAATTAGTTGAGTCGTTCCGCTTCGACTCTGCCCAGTTTGCTAGTGTCGGACGAGTTCCATGAGCTGAGTCAAAGTACTGGTTGAAGATTAACTCCAAAGCCAAGCAAATATCCCGCCTGTCAGCAGAGCATAAACTAAACCATCAAACATAAATTTGAAGGTGGTTTTCCAACTTCGGCTATACCAGACTGAGTTTTGAATCAGCGCAAGAGCGTAACCACCAAATGCTGCCACGCCGACCATTCTCATGACTGCCAAATATTCGGCATCTGCAGTTAAGGAGTTAATGGCGATATAGGCTGAAAATACACCGATTATCATGGAATAAATAAACCAGTTCAACAAGTTCTTACCCATCGCGAAGGGGCCCTTTGGCATCGCGGTCATCATGCCGACTGGACCGATATTCATCTTTTTCTGAAATTCCTCGGTTTGCATCGCTTTGGCACTGCCGCAATAGGGATACATATATTCACCTGGTGGAATATCCATAGAGCCAACCTCTTTAAGAAATTTTTCTTCGTCTGGCAGTTGTTTGAAATTGCTACTGTGATATCCGAGAATCATATGGATGATTGAGCTTACTACAAAAACAGCAATCGCTGAAAGTAAAATAGGGAGCCAGAGAGAGAGTATTGTCATTGTTTTTTCCTCTATAGTGGGATAAAAGACATGTATACCCGTTCCACCTCAAGATGCTCGATTCAGCAAGGCTAGAAACAGCCATATTTGAGGCAAGGAATTTTAGGGCTAGTCATTCTAGCTCAAAATTGCTTAACGAAGAAGATGGTTGTTTCTAGCCTTGCCCTTCGGGTGCTCAGCCAGAAAACTTGCACCGCGTTATCACTCTTGGAAAGGACGAGTCATTCCCTACGAGTAATGCCTTGTTCAAGTTTCCTGGCTGAACACTGAATTGAGCATCTTGAGGTGGAACGGGTATATATCATGGCCTGTTGAAAAAAGATCTATCAACAATAATAACCAAATAAATCAGGAAAATCAAAAAACTCTTTTTTGTAGGAGGTTTTTGGGATTATTTTATGAGAGAATGTTATAAACTTATCTTGTTTCTCAACTACTGAGAAAATTCTATGACTAAGAAAGCACTGATCGTTGATGATTCGAGACTCGCTTGTCGGGTTTTAGCAAAAATGCTTGATGGTTTTAATATCGTAAGCGCGGAGGTATATTCTGCAGAGCGAGCCTTAGAATATCTCAAACACAAACAACCTGACGTTATCTTTTTAGACCATATTATGCCCGGTATGAATGGTCTGGAAATGATGAAAATTCTCAAAAATAATCCGACGACTGCGACAATACCGGTGATGATGTATACCTCCAAAGAAGGCAGCGTCTATTTTGGTCAGGCCCGTTCACTTGGTGCGATTGATATTTTACCGAAAGGCCTGGAGGAAAAACATCTACGCAATGTACTCGAAAAAACGGGGCTGCTCACTGGCCCCCAACAGACTCCCCTAACCGGCAAACCGCAACAAGGAAATAGTCCAAAGAAAAATTCGAATGTCGTAGAAGCTTTGTCGCAGCCAAATTCACCGGATTTGGTTAAACTACCCCATTCATCGGCCGAGCCTCAACCAGAAAAGAAACCGGCCAACCAGGCTCAGCAAGGATTAAAACGCTTTTGGTATCAGACCATTGAACCCTATCTGGAAAGACAAAAAGGTCAACACCAGAAAGAACAGCAATACAATACTAATCTACAAACTAGAAAACTTAACAGAGAGTTGCACCATACTCTAGAGCAATTCGAGCATGCGTTAGTACTGCGAATGGAGTCTCACGCTGAATTTGTAGCAAGCACCGAAGAATCATCGAAAAGTAGCCGTCGAAAAAGGTACTTGACGTTAGCAAGTCTGATCCTCGCGCTTCAAGTAGGCATTTTTTGGCAATTGTGGAGTGCTAATCAGTTAACTCACGAGCTAATGCTGGCTCAGCTTGAAAACAATTCTCATCGGCAAATCGTTGAAGAGCAATTAACCAGCCTGGATGAGGTAGTCCGTCAGTTAGTATTGTCGACTAACACCTCGCCAACAAATAGTGACCAGAATTTTTCGAAGAATAAATTTTCAGATAACAGCTATTCATCAGGTGTCATGTTAGTTGATCAACAAAACCAAGTGATCGCTATGTTATCCTTGGCTAATACTAATGACGGGCTTTATAGCGGCACTACCTCGAACGGGTATCGTTTTACGGTGAATTCTCAAGGTCTCTTTGTGAGCAATCATTTCGACCGATACTTTTTGAGCCAAGACTGTATGGGCGACGTATTTGTGAAATCTTTTGCGGGTGTTATTCTTAAGGGTGAAAATGAACCGCTTTGGTATGTCAATCGCTTCGCTAGCAAAGTCGCAATCAACGTTAATTCCATTTTGACAGCAAAAAATACTTGTACTGTGTTGGCAAATGAAGAGCTAAGTTTATATCAACTGCAACCCAATGTTTATTTTGAAACTGGAATAGATGAAAATCAACCGGTACAAATTATTTTCAAGTAATCGCAATTCAGGAATTTATCACCACTATCAAGCTTTTTAGCCCGGTATAATTAAAGTTCTATAAAAGGAATTGACTCATTGAGATCATCCATTATTGTTATCGATAATTTCTATCCAAACCCCAGGACACTAATTAAGCAAGCTAGGAGTAGAGAATTTGTTGAACCAGAAGATCTAGTGGGTTGGCGAACAAATAAAGGTTTGCTGGCTGATAATATCAATGAATTAATTCGCGTCAAAAGTGGTTTAGTGGTTGAAACTATGCAAATGCCTCAAGGTACGCCCTATGATAACGGCACTATTTTTCTGTCCTTCTCTACAGGTGTTAAAAAAGAGATACCGGGTATTCATTGGGATTTGCCGTTAAATGAAATGTTGTGTCTGGTTTACCTGAGTGATGGCATTCCTTGTGAGTGTGGGACTTCCTTTTATCAACATCGAAAAACGGGGCTGGAAAATGCGCCCACGGCAAAAGATGCCAAAAGATTGAACTCAACAAAAGAGCAACTCGCATCCATTATTTACCGTGATCAAAAATTCAAAAATCGTTTTATCGAAACAGACAGAATCGCATATAGGTTTAATCGAGCGATCATTTTTCCGTGTCGCCGGTTGCATGCCGCAAGCAAACATTTCGGCCATAACATCCGCTCAGGAAGATTGTTCCAGGTATTTAGTTTCAAGATAAAAAACTAACTCATAGTCTCGGATACTTTTTTGAGTCCTTCGATCAAGCGATCAATATCTTGCGAATCATTGTAAAGCCCGATGGATGCTCTTACACAATGTTTTACACCAACCGCATTTAAGCAAGGTTGCGCACAATGATGTCCTGCTCTAACAGCGACTTGGTTGTCAGATAAAATGGAAGCGACATCATGACAGTGAAATTGTTGAGAATTAAAGCTGAGTAGATTTTTGCTATCCGGGTGTGAGACGATTTGAAAACCTTGCAGGCTTTTGAATTTGTCTAACAGGTATTGATACAATCTTCGCTCGTATTCGATGATTGTTTCCAGTCCAATCCGAGCAATATAATCCAGCGCTGCAGAAAGTCCCACTAGCGAAATCAAATTGGCACTTCCGGCTTCTAATTGAGTGATGCCTTGACTCAACTGGTATGTATTGGCGGTGGTTTTATTAACAATGCCGCCACCAAGCAGCAAAGGCTCAATCGAGTCAAATTGCCTGACATAAAGAATGCCACTTCCGCCAGGTGCATATAATTTATGCCCAGAAAAGGCGTAGTAATCACATCCCAGTTCAATCAGGTTTAGTCTAATATGAGCGATTGCTTGTGCACCATCGATTAAGGTTTGGACGCCGGCTGATTTCGCTTGTTGAATAAAATCTGCGATCGGCGGATGGTTGCCCAAAACATTGGAGCCATGGGTAAAAGCGAATAGTCGGCACTGATCCGCCAACAACGATGGCAATTGGTCTAGATCAAATTCACCTTGCTGATTCAACGGCAGGATATTTAACCGCGCGCCAGTTTGCTGACAAATTCTTTGCCAGGGCAGTAAATTTGAATGATGCTCCATTTCGGTGACTAAAATTGAATCGCTTGCGCTAAGCTGGTTACGCAAGCTGGCCGCGACCAAATTTATCGATTCTGTGGCGCTTTTGGTGAACGCAATTTGGTCGCTGTTCGCCCCCACAAATTCTGCGACTTTATGTCGACACGCCAACAAAATTGAGCTTGCGTTTTCACTAAAAGGGTGCAAACCACGGCCTGGGTTACCGTGACCCTTGGTTAAATAGTCACTGAGTGTTGTGATCACTTTTAGTGGAACCTGGCAAGTGGCAGCCGAATCCAAATAGCTTATTGGTTTACTGGCCAGCGCGGGAAAGTCTGCTTTCCATGGAGAATCTATGCTCATTACTACTCTGCTTGTTGGCAACTTGAGATATGGGAAGTTAGTCCCCATGTTAATCCATATCGCAGCAAACCGACAATAATTAACTGAATAGCGCAACAACCCTAGAGATAAACGGGTGAACAAGGTACAATCCCGCGATTAAATCTGTTGTAAATGAACAATAAATGACCAATTTCTGGCCACTATCCGCTAGTCCGGTCAAAAAATAGCCACTTTCAACCTTGATTATTCCGGGTTCAATATAATTAGGTAGTTTTATCCATGTTTGGAAACGTTTTAACAAAAGTATTTGGCAGTCGAAATCAACGACTCATAAAGCAAATGAACAGGCAGGTAGTCACCATCAACGCGCTAGCGGAATCTGTCAAAGCGCTATCTGATGATGATTTGGCCGCCTCTACACAAAAGTTTCGGCAAAGACTGGAACAAGGTGAGACGCTCGAAGACATCATGGACGAAGCTTTTGCGGTTGTACGAGAAGCCGGTGAGCGAGTGCTTAACATGCGCCATTTTGATGTTCAATTGATTGGTGGCATGGTTTTAAATAACGGCAAAATTGCCGAAATGAAAACCGGTGAAGGTAAAACTCTGGTAGCAACTTTGGCGGCCTACTTGAATGCGTTGACCGGTGAAGGCGTGCATATTATTACGGTTAACGATTATCTGGCGCAGCGAGATTCCGATTGGATGGGACCTTTGTACAAATTTTTAGGTTTGACCGTTGGCGTTATTCTATCCGGACAAGATACCGAAACAAAAAGAGCGGCCTATGCCTGCGACATTACTTTTGGGACTAATAATGAATACGGGTTCGATTATCTACGCGATAATATGGCTTTTTCGATCGAAGAAAAAGTCCAAAGATCACTGCATTACGCGATTATCGATGAGGTGGATTCGATCTTAATTGATGAAGCGAGAACACCACTAATTATCTCAGGAGCGGTAGAAGACAGTTCGGACATGTATCAAGCTATTGATAAATTAATCCCAGAACTTGAAGAACAAACCGATGAGGAAGATCAGGAAAGTGGTGACTACTCGGTCGATGAAAAAGCCAAACAGGTTAATTTGAGCGAACGTGGCCAGGAAAAAGTTGAAGTATTATTAGTTGAAAACAAATTATTAGGCGAAGGACAAAATCTGTATAGCGCTCAATCTATTTCTCTGCTGCATCATATTAACGCGGCTCTACGCGCCCATGTTCTATTTAAGAAAGACGTTGATTATATTGTTGCCAACAATGAAGTGGTCATTGTTGACGAACATACTGGCCGTACCATGCCCGGTCGCCGCTGGTCTGATGGTCTACATCAAGCGGTTGAAGCCAAAGAAGGGGTTAATATTCAAAATGAAAGTCAGACCCTGGCATCGATCACTTTCCAGAATTTATTCAGACTTTATGACAACCTTTCCGGGATGACCGGAACCGCCGATACTGAAG
>CAZOBX010000287.1:0-812 GCA_964578045.1 uncultured Kangiella sp.
GAATAAGGTGGGCCCGCCATTATCTGCTGATCATAATCTAAAGTAATTAGCAGCACCGTAGCCTTGGGCATTATCTCAGCTAAATAAGCTACATAGTTTTCTCGTATTTCTTTTGGCAAGGCAATTAAAGCGGCTCGGTCGTAAATACATTCAAAACCTTTAAGCTGGCGATCCTTTAAATCAAAAAAATCACCTACCAAAATTTCGATTTTTTCCTGCCGATAACTAGTGAATGGATTTCGTTTAACCATTTCAACTGGGCTTTGCGAAAAAGGATTTAATTCCGCAAAAAAATCTTCAGCAGCAATATGACTGAGCTCATTGCCAACAACAAAATATCCTTTTGATTGTAAAAAAGCCATGTCCTTTGTCTTGCCGCAAAGAGGAACAAAAACTTTCGAAGTATTAGGAAAAAATTCAGTGTAATACTTCTGTAACAAGGGATGAAATTCAGATAAATGAAAACCTATTTGATTTTGTTGCCATTTATCTAACCAGAAGGATTTTTCCATTGTGCTCCCATTTGTTATTCGACCTTTTCATTTTCTTAATGAAGATAACTATCTACCACTAAAGGCATGAAAAACACCAAAATCAATAACCAAAAGCCGTTAGCTTTTTACCTGTCTTTTTTGGTGCTATTCACGGCTATTAGTTGTATGAATTTATTTAAACAGTCGAGACTCAATGCTTTTCTGCCAAAGCGACAAGAAACTTTTTTCTATCGCCGATTGAATCGAAAAAGACAATCTCTCAGCCAGAGGTTTCTTCACCTGGAAAGCAATTTCAAAAACATCTCCCTCAGCAGCGGC
>CAZOBX010000287.1:822-1455 GCA_964578045.1 uncultured Kangiella sp.
GCTAGTTTGTATTTTGTCGATCAATCCGAGTTCTAATGCCTGGGTACCATACCAATGCTCGCCCGTAGCCACTTTGTCGATATCCAACGATGGTCTATTATCGGTGATAAAATGTTTAAACAAATCATGAGTTTCTTCAAGCTCTTTTTTAAATTTTAGCCGAGCTGCATCGGTATTTTCAGAAAACATGGTGAGGGTTCTTTTATACTCACCGGCAGTATGTTGCTCGTAGTCAACTTTGTTATGTTTAAGTAATCGGTGAAAATTGGGTAATTCAGCAACAACGCCAATTGAACCAACGACCGCAAAAGGAGCGGCGATAATTTCGTCGGCTACGCAGGCCATCATATAACCCCCAGAAGCCGCAACTTGATCCACTGCAATGATTAGCTTTAAATTGGCCGCTTTTATCCGAGTTAACTGTGAGGCAGCCAAACCGTAAGAATGCACCATTCCGCCGGGACTTTCTAAACGGACTAACACGCAGTCTTCTGGACTAGCCGCGGAAATTATTGCTGTTATCTCTTCACGTAGGTTTGACACCGCCGATGCTTCAACGTCTCCGTCAAAATCAATCACAAATAATCGACCTTTAGAATGATCATCAGATTCTGATTGTTCTTTACTTTCAGA
>CAZOBX010000287.1:1465-7014 GCA_964578045.1 uncultured Kangiella sp.
GGTTGCGATTCTGTTTCTATCGGATTATCAGCTTCATCAGCGGATGATTTTTGCTCAATATCGACTGATTCAGCGGTTTTTGCTGTTGCCTGCTTTTGCTTTCTTTCCGCTTTGAGTTTCTTCTTCATTTCCTTATGTTCGGCTTTCTCCTGCTTTTTCTTTTCTTTTTGTAACGCTTTGTATTCTTCTTCGGACAGCAGTTCTTCCAGCATTCCGTCTTTAACTTCGTCTATTTCCTCAGTTAAGTTAGTGATCTCAATGTGACCATCACCGGCTTTTCTATTTTTACTACCCAAATTGGCCAACGCGCCAATCACCACGATGATCGCAATAACAATCGTAATCGCTTTGGCGAGAAATACGCCATATTCTGCTAAAAACTCCAAAAATCACCTCAATTAAATATGGATCAGCACTGTTGCCGAATTGTTCGGTTGATGGCGCTGATTTTACGGGATATTATCCATTTAATAAACAAAAGCCTTGTATTTCGGCCGACTAATCCAAGTTAAATGTAATTTGAAATTATTCTCAAATAAATGTAATCATCCTTGTTTATTATGGTCTAAACTTAAGATAAGGCAGTAAAGCCGATAACGGCGCATATCGAGATAAATTGATTGAACAAACGTGAATAGACAACATAAATAAAATAATAAATATGATCTGACCGATCTTCGCGGATATTGTTTGCTCAATCCAACCTATATGGAGTGTTGTATGAGTATATTCAATCAATATCAACAAAGATACGAAAGTCAAATACAAGAAGAATTTAGCCTGACTGAGTACTTAGAACTTTGCAAAAATGATCCAGGCGTTTATGCCAATGCTGCAGAACGTATGCTAAGAGCCATTGGCGAGCCACAGTTAGTCGACACCTCCAAAGATCCCATACTAAGTCGACTCTTCTTCAACAAAATTATCCAGCAATATCCGGCTTTTGATTCTTTTTATGGTATGGAAGATGCCATTGAACAAATCGTCTCTTACTTTAAACATGCATCGCAAGGCCTTGAAGAGACTAAACAAATCCTCTATCTATTGGGCCCCGTCGGTGGCGGCAAATCATCTCTTGCGGAAAAGTTGAAGAGCTTAATGGAAAAGGAGCCTATCTACGCCATTAAAGATTCACCGGTATTTGAATCGCCTCTTGGTTTGTTTAATCCAGATGAAGATAGTCGTCTGCTAGAAGAAGAATACGGCATTCCAGGCCGTTATGTCGACACCATTATGTCCCCTTGGGCGGTCAAACGACTGCACGATTACGGCGGTGATATTTCACAATTTAAGGTAGTCAAATTTCACCCCTCTATTCTGGATCGAAAAGCAATATCAAAAACAGAACCAGGCGATGAGAACAATCAAGATATCTCCTCTTTAGTTGGCAAGGTTGATATCCGTAAACTCGAAGAATTCGCCCAAAACGACCCAGATGCCTATAGCTACGACGGTTCTTTATGCAGAGCTAATCAAGGAATCATGGAATTTGTCGAAATGTTTAAAGCGCCAATCAAGGTATTGCACCCACTATTAACCGCTACTCAGGAAGGAAACTACAACGGCACCGAAGGAATGTCTGCGATGCCATTCAAAGGCATTGTACTGGCGCATTCAAACGAGTCTGAATGGACCAGTTTTAGAAATAACAAAAATAACGAAGCGTTTTTAGACAGGGTCTATATTGTTAAAATCCCCTATTGTCTGCGGATCAGTGAAGAAGTTAATATTTATAAAAAACTCCTCGACAATTCTTCACTGAATAAAGCACCTTGCGCGCCCAGCACCTTGGATATGCTGGCTCAGTTTTCGGTGTTATCTCGCTTAGTGACGCCGGAAAACTCTAGCATTTACTCAAAACTAAAAGTCTACGATGGAGAAAGCCTGAAAGACAAAGATCCCAAAGCCAAGTCCTACCAAGAGTATCAAGACTACGCCGGTGTGGACGAGGGTATGGACGGTCTATCGACTCGATTTGCCTTTAAAATACTCTCCAGGGTATTTAATTACGACCAAACCGAAATTGCCGCCAACCCAGTCCATTTACTTTATGTATTGGAAAAACAAATCGAAAAGGAGCAATTCCCACAGGATATTCATGCTCGATATCTTGAAAATATCAAGGAATTTTTGGTGCCTAATTATATCGATTTTATCGGCAAAGAGATTCAAACCTCCTATTTGGAATCATACTCCGAATACGGCCAGAATATTTTCGACCGCTACGTGATTTATGCCGATTTCTGGATCCAGGATCAAGAGTTTAGAGATCCTGAAACCGGTGAAAATTTTAACCGTTCGTCTTTGAACGATGAACTGGAGAAAATCGAAAAACCTGCAGGCATCTCTAACCCAAAGGATTTTAGAAACGAAGTGGTCAATTTTGTTTTAAGGGCCAGAGCCGGTAACGATGGTAAAAACCCCAGATGGACAAGCTATGAAAAGCTTAGAACGGTGATCGAGAAGAAAATGTTTTCCAACACGGAGGATCTATTACCTGTGATATCCTTTAACGCCAAATCTTCATCTGACGATAGCAAAAAACACGACGATTTTGTTAACCGCATGGTAGAAAAAGGCTATACAACCAAGCAGGTTCGATTGTTATGTGAGTGGTATTTAAGAGTTAGAAAATCGTCATGATTTTTTAACTCTTTTTATCTCTAATGTGATCACCGCTTAGGAGCAACTTCGTGCAAATAATCGATCGAAGGCTGAATCAAAAGAATAAGAGTACAGTTAATCGGCAGCGTTTTATCCGTCGCTACCGCTCACAAATCAAAAAAGCCATTGCTGACCGAATTAGCCAGCGAGGGGTCACTGATATTGATAAAAGCGAAAATATCTCAATCCCCTCAAAAGATATCGGCGAACCCACCTTTCGTCACGGGGACGGTGGTAAAAAGCAACGAATTTATCCGGGTAATAAAGAGTTTATCGCTGGCGATAAAATAAAACGCCCGCCTCCTCAAGGTGGAGAGGGGGGCCGCCGAGCCAGCGATAGTGGCGAAGGAGAAGATGATTTTTCATTCCAAATATCGAGTGAAGAATATATCGATCTTTTATTTGAAGATCTCGAGCTGCCCAATCTGAAAAAAAATAAACTTAAGAAATTAATCAATTATAAGACCATCCGTTCCGGCTTTAATACCGATGGAACTCCTTCAAACATTGATATAATTCGTTCCCTTAAAGGATCTTTGGCGAGACGAATAGCGATTCAGTCGCCACTAAAAAAACAACTGAAAAAATTACAGGGAAAATTGTCGGAAATCGATAAACTGATTGAACCAGACATCCATAAAAAGTTGCTTGTTGAAATAGAAAAACTTGAAAAAAGGATTAAAAGGATACCTTATTTAGACACCTTTGATCTGCGTTACAAGAATTTTACAAAATTACCGCAGCCAACCACCAATGCAGTCATGTTTTGTTTGATGGACGTTTCCGGTTCAATGGACCAAAAAACCAAGGAAATGGCAAAACGATTTTTCATTCTGCTATTCTTATTTTTAAAGCGTTCTTATAAAGAAGTCGAAGTGGTTTACATTCGCCACCATACCCAGGCCAAAGAAGTGGATGAACAAGAATTTTTCTACTCTCAAGAAACCGGCGGCACTATCGTTTCAAGCGCACTTGTTCTCATGCAGGAAATTATTAACGATCGCTTTAATCCATCGGACTGGAACATTTACACCGCCCAGGCATCCGATGGCGATAACTGGAACGATGATTCCAGTACCTGTCGCAAAATCCTCGATAGCAGCATTCTGCCGCAAGTTCGTTATTATACTTATGTTGAAATTACCGATCGTGAACCACAAAACTTATGGCATGAATATCAGCGTTTGTACGATAGCCATCAAAATTTTGCGATGCAAAAGATCACTGAGCAAAATGATATTTACCCGGTGTTTAGAGAATTCTTCCGTAAACAATCGATAATGACTCAATTACGATCATGGGCGAAAGGATGACTACGAAAAGAAAAAGGACAAGCAGACAACCAATATCAACCGGTTCTGATTGGAGTTATGAGTTAATCGACCGTTACTACGAAGTTATCGAAGAGATAGCTGGCGATTTTGGCTTAGATACTTATCCCAATCAGCTTGAAATAATTTCTGCTGAACAAATGTTAGACGCTTACGCCAGCGTCGGCATGCCCCTCGGCTACAATCATTGGTCATATGGTAAACACTTTATTAAGAATGAACAATCTTATCGTCGTGGCCGTATGGGACTTGCTTATGAAATAGTAATTAATTCCAGCCCTTGCATTGCTTATTTAATGGAAGAAAATAGTATGATGATGCAGGCGTTGGTGATTGCTCATGCTTGCTTCGGCCACAACTCTTTTTTTAAAGGCAATTATTTATTTAAAACCTGGACCGATGCAGAAGCGATTATTGATTATCTGGTTTTTTCCAAAAATTATGTCGCTCAATGTGAGCAACTTTATGGAATAGATGAAGTTGAAGCGATTCTCGATTCATGCCACGCGTTAATGAACTACGGCGTAGATCGTTACAAACGCCCCTCCCCCATTTCCATGCGTGAAGAAAAAAGACGCCAAAAAGATCGTGAAGAATTTCTCCAATCTCAGGTCAATGAGCTTTGGGATACCATTCCGCGTCAAAAGGATTCAGAGGTAGACGAAGGAGAACCAATTTTCCCGAGCGACCCTCAAGAAAACATTCTTTATTTTGTCGAAAAAAATGCGCCGATTATGCCTTCTTGGCAACGTGAAATCGTACGTATTGTGCGCAAGATTGGGCAGTACTTTTATCCCCAGCGGCAAACTCAGGTCATGAACGAGGGTTGGGCCACCTTTTGGCACTACACTATTTTAAACGAACTTTATGATCGAGGTTATACCACCGATGGTTTTATGATGGAATTCTTACAAAGTCATACTAATGTAGTCGCCCAGCCGGACTTTGATAGTCCCTATTTTAACGGTATCAATCCTTACGCTTTAGGATTTAATATGATGGTTGATATTCGCAGGATATGCGAAAAACCGACAGAAGAAGACAAACTCTGGTTTCCTGAATTAGCCGGTAGCAACTGGCTGGAATCACTTACCTTTGCGATGAAAAATTTTAAGGATGAGAGTTTTATTGCTCAATATTTATCACCAAAACTGATCAGAGACTTCAAATTGTTTTCCATCAAAGATGATGAGAGAGAATCAGAATTACATATCACAGCGATTCATAATGATTCCGGTTACAAAGAAATCCGCCAAAATTTATCGGAACAATATAATTTAAGCATTAGTGAACCTAATATCGAAGTCTACCAAGTCGACCTGAATGGTGATCGTTCGTTAACATTGCGCCACACTCCTACCAATAATATAAATCTGGCCGACACCACCTTCGAAGTAGTTAAACATTTGCACAAGTTATGGGGTTTTCCAGTGAAAATAGTTTCAACAGACAAGGATGGCAAAGAAGTTAATTTGGCACAGTGTCCGGTTGAGGAGAAATAAGTTCTAGGTTCTAGGTTCTAGGTTCTAGGTTCTAGGTTCTAGGTTCTAGGTT
>CAZOBX010000288.1:0-7010 GCA_964578045.1 uncultured Kangiella sp.
TAATCAATCCATTTGAAGGGTCGATCGTCATCCCTGATGGCAAAACAGCTAAACTGAATATTAGGTTATCATTTGCATCGAGATCATCTGCTTCAACATCATATACATAGTCGATATTTTCAATTGCTGAAGTATTTGCAGAACTAGTAATGGTTGGTGTGTTATTAATATCCACAACAAAGATGGTAAAACTCTGGGAATCAATTAGCCCAAGACCGTCACTGACCACCACCACAACACTATTGTCACCCACCTGAAGATCGGTTGGCATCCAACTGATTAAGCCAGTGGAAGAATCGATATCCATGCCTTCAGGAAAGGTGGTCAGACTATATAGCAAGATATCTGTGGCATTGGGATCTGTCGCGTTAACGTCGTAAAGATAGGTAGAGCTTTCATTGACACTAGTTATAGCACTACTGGTAATGCTAGGCGCAAAATTTAAACCGCCAACCTCAACGCTAAACTCTTGGCTACCTGTCAAACCGCCCGTATCACTAACCACAACAACAACTTCCTGAGTACCCAATTGCTCACTAGTCGGCGTCCAACTAATGACTCCCGTAGAAGCATCAATAATCATCCCGGTAGGCAGAGTCGTTAGGCTAAATGTTAGTAAATCCCCAATATCGGGATCGGTCGCATCGACATCATAAATATAGGACGAACTTTCACTCGCGATGGTGACCGGAGTACTGACAATAACCGGCACATCATTGACATCAGCTACCGTGATTGTGAACGTCTGAGAGTCGCTTAACCCACCATCATCGGTGACAACCACCAGCACCAAATTATCCCCCACTTGATCATTGGTGGGCGTCCAATCAATCTGTCCGGTGCCGCTGTTGATACTCATGCCCGTTGGCGAAGTGCTCAAACTAAAACTTAATGTATCACCCGCATTCGCATCAGTCGCATCAACATCGTAAAGATAGGCCGAATCTTGAGTGGCACTGATAACCGCAGTCGTAGTAATGCTGGGTGCTATATTCGCCGCTTCAAAGGTGATCGAAAAGACATAACTGACGGTATTAATTTCATTGGTAGCGTTCGATTTACATCGAATGTAACGTACTGTATTTTCATCATTGGCTAATGGCACTTGAGCCGAGTGAAGCAGATTGTCACTGCTTGAAAGCACTGGCCACCCAGGCAGATTGCCATCATCAACATCGTTATGACGACACCCGGCTGCTACATCGGTTGAAATAACCATAATAGCCTCAGTCGTCCCAGACGGATAAGGACCACTGCCCGAAACATAACTGATGGTTGGACCGATAGTACTGACCGGATTCACCGTCACCGTAAAAGTCTGTGAATCTGTCAACCCGGCTTGATCAGTCGCCACTACCACGACGTTCTGACCGCCAAGCTGCGCGTTGGTTGGCGTCCAATTGATCACACCAGAAGACAGATCGATACTCATACCCGATGGCGAGGTGGTTAAACTAAAAGTAACAATATCGCCTGCATCAGGGTCGGTAGCATCCACATCATAGGTATAAGCGGCATTTTCTGTCGCTGTTGTAATCGCTGTACTGCTGATGCTCGGCGACTGATTAACATTAGTAACGGCAACCGTAAAACTTTGAGAATCTGTTAGTCCACCGTTATCGGACACCACCACAACAACACTTTGATCGCCCACTTGCGCATTAGTCGGTGTCCAATTAATCTCGCCGCTCGAAATATCAATCGTCATGCCAGTGGGTGAGCTAGTTAAACTATAACTCAAGGTATCTGCAGCATTTGGATCGCTGGCATCAACATCATAAACATAGGTGATGTTTTCGGTCGCATTGGTAATAGCAACGCTGGTGATGGTCGGTGCATTATTGGTTTCACTGACTATAATAGTGAAGTTCTGAGAGTCGTTTAAACCACTGCTATCGGTCACCACCACTTCAACGGATTGGTTACCAATTTGACTGTTGTCAGGTATCCAATTAATGATCCCTGTTGAAGCGTCTATGGACATCCCAGAAGGTTGAATGCTCAAACTAAAGGTTAAACTATCGCCCACATCCGGATCGGATGCATCCACGTCATAGCTATAATTGGAGCCTTCATTCGCGCTAGTAATCGCTACGCTGGTAATACTCGGGGCATCATTCACATTGGCAACCGCTATAGTGAAACTTTGTGAATCTGTCAGTCCACCGCTATCGGTCACCTCAACCACCACCGGCTGGTTGCCTACCTGTTCATTCGAAGGTGTCCAACTAATCACACCGCTACTAGCATCAATCGTCATACCGGTTGGTAAAGTGTTTAAACTAAAAGTGAGACTGTCGCCCACATCGGGATCAGTCGCATCGACATCATAAGAATAAGTCACATCTTCGGTCGCTGTCGTAATCGCAGTACTCGAAATGGTTGGCGCAACGTTGTCATTGGCAAAGGTGATCGAAAAAACAAAACTAGTCGAATTAATCTCATTGGTTGACAGGTTTTTACAGCGGATATAACGATTGATGTCTTGATCGTTGACCAAGCTGACTTGGACGTTATGGGTTACATTGTCACTGCTCGCGAGTAGCGGCCATTGCGGAAGGTTTCCATCATCAACGTCGTTAAAACGACACCCGGCATCAACATCCGTTGAAATCACCATGTCGGTTGACGTCGTTCCTAAAGGTAGTGGACCGCCTCCCGAAATTTCACTGATAACAGGCGGCGCGGCAAAGACATAGCTGCTTTGCAAGAAAAGCATAACAAATATTGAAAGGTGGAAAATTATTTCATAGATTGATCGTTTGATGCACAACATAATCCCTTAATTCCCTGTTGTTTAAATTAGTTTTCAAAAAAAGACAATATTCTGCCTATCGCCTGAAACGATACTACTTTTAACAATAGACTGGATTTATTCGGAGGGAATTTCGAGAAATATCATTTTTATTTTTCTCAAAATGAAACTGCAAATCCTTTTACTTCTCATGTATATAAACTCAATTTTTGCTGGATGTCAAATCTCCATTTGAGATTTGCGTTGCTAATATATCTCTTATAAGAATATTTTTTTTTGATTTCATTTATTATTTTGTGAGGTTTTAGCCTAATACTTTTTGTCGATCAATGGGGTTAATCGACCCGATAATTAGTTCTCCAATCTAATCGTTCCTTAAGCAGCAAGTGTATAATTGCAGGCAACTCACGCCCATGGATGCTCTGCCGATGGTTGAATCTAGGGACCTGTCCTTTGTTATGAAAAATCCTGAGGATTAAAATTCATTCAATCATCCTCCAGCGTAAAATCGTAAATTTATTATTATTTGATTGATTGCCTATGAGGTTCAAATAAATACTAGTGGGCTTGTTCTTTTATACCATCAACAATCATTTTAGAAACAGCCATCAAAGATAACTCGAGTTTTGACACGGCATGCTCGTAGCCATTTTTATTAAGAGATTGTTCGAATTCAAACTTCTTCTTTAGTAGTAAAGTTCTGTCACCATCAAACAACCAGAACTGTCCGGAAATAACGACCTTTTTCTGATGATTGACAATATGAAACTGATTAAATTCGACACTTAATTTAAGCCACGGCCGGGCTTTCCATTGAACACCTTGATTTTCAAACCGAAAATCAGGTAGGGCAAGCTCAAGCTGTTGAAGAATCATTCTTGAGGATGCGCGCTCTAAATCCTCTGACCATCGATGGATATTTGATATCTGTATTTGATGATTGGTCTTCTGAATCACCAGTCCCGGTTGTCTCAAAAAATCGGCTAACGTGATAGGTTCAATTAAAACCAGTGGACGACTCGCGACACTCTGCGTCAACTCAGTGGACTGTGATATTTTATCCTGTGAGCCTAACTTGTAATATTTAATGGTAACAGAATCACTCGCGCAGCTGCTCAGCAAAACCATTGCAACCAGACTCAATATTATTCTATTCATTGCTTTCACCTGCAGGTTCAACTTCTTGGTTTCTCTTACCGCCAAATATTAAGCTGTTGGGTTGATGATCTAGTTGGGATAAAACCGGTGTTAGTTCTTTTAACATGCTTTCCATCGCAGATATCATATTTTGGATATCTTGATGAGTCTTGGAGCCATCCGAAAAATCTTTAGCTAATTGATCAATGCTTAATAATGTTTGATTGAGGCTAGCGATCAAATGCGCGCTTTCCGGTCGGTCGAGGATGCTTTCAACTTGCAAGAAGACTTTACTGAAATTTTCCATCGCGATTTTCATCTCGCCCATCGCGTCGCCAGCATTATCAATCAGTGTACCAAGTGATAAATTATCAATGGTTCCCAAAATGCTATCCAATTTTTCCAGCAGGTTATCCAGTTCGCTTGCGGCCGTAGGGATCACCTGGTATCCACTGTAGACTTGAGCTGGAACCATGGTATTTGACACATATTGAATTTCAATATATTTGCGACCAGTCAACACGCTTCCTGAACTGATAAAGCCGTGTAATCCATTACCAATCATATCCATTACTGCCGATTTCACCCTTGCCACTTCTTCTGAACTATCCTTAAGCCCAATACGAGCCGGCTCAACTTGAATTAATACCGGCATTAACGTTTTCTTATCGAGTAGATTGCCCATATCAGGATAGTCAATGTCTGTACGAACCACCGAACCAATACGAACGCCCTTATATTCGACCGGAGCTCCCGGGCTCAGGCCACGGATTGATTGTGAAAAAAGTAATATGAAGGGTTGTGCATTTTTGAATTGTTTTAACAATACGTCTTTTTTGGTCGCATGAATGGTATAATAGGCTCGCTTGGTGACGACTTCGCCTTTAGCAAGATTTTCGGGCACATCGAATGTTACCCCTCCTCCCAATAGCGTTTCTAATGATCCGACCTGCACCTGAACGCCATCAGCAGACAACTCAAAATCCACCCCACTCATATTCCAGAATCGAGTATTAGTTGTCACCAGTTTATCATAGGGACTTTCAATAAAAGTATCATAATAAACAGTCCTCTCATCGACATTAAAATGCACATATTCGATTCTACCAACTTGAATGCCACGAAAAATGACCGGATCGCCAATTGCCAATGCCGATTGGCTGGCACTATCGAGAGTAATATGAAGACCGGGTGTACCAAGTGCTGTTACCGGCGGATTTTCCAGACCGATAAAATCATATTTAGTTTCTTCCAGCACACCTGGCGATAACTCGATATAAGCGCCAGACAAAAGGGTCGACAATCCGGATATACCACCTTTACCAATACGAGGTTTTACCACCCAAAACTCACTATCGATTTTGAGAAGTTTATCAGTATTTTTTTCTAATCGGCCGGTAATAATGATGCCATCAAATTCCTCGTTGAGTTGCAAATCAACGACTTTTCCAATCGTTATATCCCTTAATTTGATCTTGGTTTTATTGATATCGATCCCTTCCGCTGTTTCAAAATAAATCGTGATCAACGGACCTAAATTAGCTCGTGTTTGAATCACCATCCACGAGCCAATCAACACTGCAATAATGGGAATGAACCAGACTTTCGAAATTTTATGAACCTGTTTTACATCTGCTTCTATGGCTTCTGCGTCATTCGGTTCCTGGTTAGATGGTTCAGACTGATCGGAGTCCTGTTGATTAGACATTTGTATTTTTACCTTTATTTTTATCTGGATTGTCCCAAATTAATCGGGATTCAAAACTAAAAGCCGCCAACATCGTAGTTACAACCATTGCTGCAAAAGCAATTAGTGCAATCCCTGGCATGACCTTCATAAGATTACCCTTTTCAATTAACGCAACCAAAATAGTCACCGCAAAGACGTCCACCATAGACCAACGGCCAATAAACTCTGTGATACGATACATGATTTGGTTATTTTTTCTCGAAATAATCCGATTGCACTTAACCGAATAAACCAGCCAGCCTAGCGCCATAATTTTTGCCACCGGTACCATCACACTGGCCACAAAAATTATCATCGCGATCGGATAAAACTGTTGCTCCCACAAGGTAATAACACCTCCAATAATTGTACTGGTAATCTCATCACCAATCGAAGTTGTGTACATTATCGGGTAAATATTTGCTGGAATGTATAACACAACCGATGTCACCAAAAGCGCCACTGTGTTTTGTAGACTATTTTTTTTTCTAACACGGATCGGCGTTCCGCAATACCTGCATTCACTCTGTTGATGAGTGCAAGACTGATAACACATTGAACAGGTTACCATTTGATGAGTGCTAGCGACATTATCCTGACAAAGAGGCATATTTAGCTTAGTCTCCGGATTATCATCTTTAACACTCACGACTATAAATTCTCTTATCGTGATGCCTGAACCATTGCCAAACCTGGTATTTATCCAAAAATAAACGAGTGAAAGCCATGCAAACAATATGCAGAACAAACGAATAGAATGACCAGCCAAACTGAACGTAGCCCAAGGAAGCAATTTTGATCATGCTGACCAAAATTCCTAACAAAAATATTTCCGTCATATTCCAAGGTTGCAAATGAAAAACCAATTTCAGTATACGCCGGGTATAAGGGAGTGGTTTATCTAACTTGGCAGAAATAAGCGCGTAGTTAATGCCAGTTAAAATAACTCCCGGTACCAAAATCGTGCTCGCCAGCATAAATAACACGACACTTAAATAAGTACCGTTTCCCATACTCTGTAAACCCTGCACTAATGTAATTGTCTTTTCACTTCCTTGAGCCGTAAAAATTAAGAAGGGAAATACAAAACTGAGCAACAATAGAACCAGCGAGCTTGATGAAAAGGCCAGCAGCCGGCTTCTTGCTTTTTTGAAATAACGAGTAAACACAAATCCACAACGAGGACAGATCGCTTTTTGCCCATCGTCAAGCTCGGGGATAGTCACGATTTGATCACATTCATGGCAAGCTAATAGTGCTGGACTAGACAAAGGCTTTACAGCTCCTGGTTTCAGTGGACAAATTAACAGTGAGTTATTGGGTGGATTTTAATGCTCACTTCACTTACTCTGGTATATACCCTGCACCTTGATCGATAACGGGTATATA
>CAZOBX010000289.1:0-7007 GCA_964578045.1 uncultured Kangiella sp.
CCCAGAATCGATGATAGCTTTCTCGTTGAGTAATAATACCGTTCGTTCATTGTACTTAGACAATAAAGGCAATCTATGGATCGGTACATTTAATGGTCTAAACAAATTATCTGCACAAGATATTTTATCGGGAAGAGGCAATTTCACCAGTTATTTGGAAAAAGACGGTTTGCCCAACAGTGCTATTTACGGGATTGCCGCAGATACCGACGGAAAATTATGGCTTAGCACTAATAACGGTTTGTCACAATTTGACCCTGACAACCAGGCATTCAAGAATTATTCGATTGAAGACGGATTGCCGGCTAACGAATTTAATGGTAATGCCGTCATGCGTTCATCGGATAATGACCTTTATTTTGGCAGCGTTAACGGTATCTCTATTGTGAGCGCCAGCGATACTGAACTAGCCAGCTTTCAACCGGAAATTGTTATTACGTCATTATCGGTACTAGGCAAAAGACTTAAACCATTAGGGGTCGCCGTCGAGCAAAAACGAATAGAATTTTCTTATGATAAAAATGATATTATTTTCGAATTTGCATCACTGGATTTTCGTCATGTTAATCGAAACCAGTTTCGATATCGGCTGTTGCCCTACAACAAGGAATGGACAAAAACAAGTTCTCCGAATCAGGCAGTATTTACCAACCTCGACCCTAACGATTACAGTTTTGAGTTGCAAGCGACTAATAGTGATGGCGTTTGGTCTAACAATAAAATTAGTGTGGCATTGACCATTCTGCCGCCCCTTTGGAGAACCTGGTGGGCCTATGCTCTGTACCTATTGGCTTTGGTTGCACTGCTCGCCTATTTTCTATATCGCTATAAGAAAACCTTGCAAGAGCAGACCAGCATCAATCAACATTTACGCCGGGTTGACCAATTAAAAGATGAGTTTTTGGCCAATACATCACACGAATTAAGAACGCCATTAAATGGTATTATTGGAATTGCTGAGTCCCTCAAAGAAGGTAGCGCAGGATTACAAAACCAAAAAACGCTCAATCATTTAAAACTCATTATAGATGGCGGCAAACGACTCGCCCAATTGGTCAATGACATTCTGGATTACAAAAAACTAACCCACGATACCTTAATATTACAAAGACGCGCGATAGATCTGCAAACCATTTTGGATGTGGTGATCAGTTTGCTTAGGCCACTTGCTGAACATAAATCCCTAAAACTAATCAACAACCTGGCGAAGGACCTGCCGTTAATATTTGCTGATGAAGATCGAGTTCAACAAATTTTCCATAACCTGATTGGTAATGCCATTAAGTATACCGACAAAGGCGAAATCACCATTACTGCAATTTTAAACGTTAATGAACTGGAAATTTGCGTGAGCGATACCGGAATAGGTATTGAAACATCAAAAATTGAAGAAATCTTTAGGCCTTTTGAACAACTCAGTTTGCCAGACAGTATTTCGCAAAAAGGTACCGGACTCGGCCTTTCAGTCACCAAACAATTGATCGAACAACATGATGGACATATTTGGGTAGAGGCCAATTTAGGAGAAGGATCGAATTTTTATTTTACCTTACCTTGCTGGTTAGAAAACTATCATTCAGAAGATGAAATAATTGAACAACCAAAAATGATTACCTTTGCTGAAGGTGACAATCCGCTTTCGCAAAAAATTGCCAACCCGGCCTCGGAGATAATTGCGACGCCTCATAAAGGAAAAATATTGATTGCCGATGATGATCCAATCAATCTTCAAGTACTGAGTGATTTATTAGAAATGAATCATTATCAAGTGGTATGCGCTAAAGACGGTGTGGAGGCCTCAAAACTTGGCTTAACGGAAAAATTTGATCTGGCAATATTAGATATAATGATGCCCGGAATGTCCGGCTACGAAGTAACAAAAAGTTTGCGAGACAAATTCAATGCAATTGAACTCCCGATATTGTTGCTGTCTGCCAGAAATCAGCCAGGAGACGTTACCGCAGGTTTCGAAGCCGGCGCTAACGATTATGTAACCAAACCAATAGAACGCGAAGTTTTACTCAGTCGCATTCACACCATGCGGCTGCTCGGTGGACTGGTTGAAGCCAAGAGGCAAAAAGAGCATGCCAAGACCCTGCAACAAGCCTGCGAACGCTTAGGAAAATATTTTCCTAAGCAAATGGTTAACCAAATTATTACTAACGACGAGGAGAATCAACTGCTCGCTGAGCGAAAGCAAATAACCATTTTGTTTGCTGATTTGGCCGGTTTCACTTCAGTCTCTGATCGATTTGAGCCTGAGGCAATAACCGATATTTTAAATAGTTTCTTAGGCAAAATGGGCGAACTTATTGAACAGCACGATGGTATTTTAAATGAAATACTGGGCGATGGTTTAGTGGTACTTTTTGGCGCGCTCGACAATATGGATAAGCGGCAACAGGCCAGAAATTCAGCGAACTTAGCACTTAAAATGCAGCAAGCAATGGCTGAATTATCTGCCCAATGGCTTGAGGCGGGTTTTGATCACAATGTGAAATTGCGCATCGGTGTGCACCAGGATTTTGCTACGGTCGGAAACTTTGGTTCCAAAGATATAGTGGCCTTCAGGGCGGTAGGTAGTGGAGTCAATTTTGCAGCTCGATTAGAAGGCTTTTCTGCCGCCGGTGAAATCACCGTCAGTTACCCTATATTCGCTCAATGCCGCGAAGATTTTGAATTTTCTAAATTAGAGGAAGTTCAGTTTAAGGGATTTAATCATAAACATCGAGTTTGTAAGTTATTATCCTTGCGACAAGATCCGGGTATATATCCGCAATAGGAAATGTTACTTAAAGTTATTCAGCGAATAATTGGACAGTCGTTTTAACCTTCAGAATATTCGAGATGCGCAAACAATTCGACCTCTCCCTCTAACCCTCCCCTTCCAAGGGGAGGGTTAGAGGGAGAGGGTTCTTTAAATGATGGTGAATAATTACGATTATTTTTTATTACGAATACCGGGCTTAGCCAATAGTTCAAGATAAAACGACTCAAGTCCTTGCTGTTCCGCCTGATCGATATATTTATTGATTTCCGCTAAATGGATAACTTCGGCCTGCTGTTCCGTGACCCCATACTTGCAATCAAAATCCCAGTAGTCAGCGCCTTCCGGTAGTTGTTTATTGCGCTCTCGTTTTAGATATTTTTTAACTTCGTGCTTAGCTGCCTCGACTAATCGTGGTAACTTTATTTTGGGATGGGTGAGTGAGAATGTTTTTTTCATGATATTCCTGAATAATAAATAGTAGGTTCTATTCTACTATTTTAGTCGAACTGTTATTCGGCTGCTCAATTTTTTTAGCCATAACAGGTTTAAGTGAACGTATATTTTCCAAAGGTATGATCAAGGTATTTTCTTCGTTGTGATTATACAAAAATACATAGCTAATGGAAGTTCCTAACAGAGTAAACTCATGATCACTATTTGAGATTGCATCAGACTCCACTTGAATAAGATTCACTCTTTCCTTTTTGATCAGCTCTGCCTTGTTTTTTGAGTGAACCCCTATAAACATAAAGAAATAAATGCCAAGGAGAAATAACGCGGTCCGCCAAAAAGATTTTGCCGACTTAAAACCAATTAGGTATGGTATAAATCTAAAAATTCCGGTAGTAAATTTTCGGTCCAACCATGCATTAAATGGCGCTTGCAAATATGTGAACCACCAGGAAATCAAAACCACAGAAAATGCACCCAAGACCATTAACATCACGGTTGGATCTTTAATTCCGGCTGTTAATATATCTGCCAATTCAAGATAAACAATGACATCGAGACCAAAATAAGCATAAAAAGTGACTAAGTAAATAAAACCCGCGATGGCGATCGTTCCGTAAACCAGAAAGATGGCTAGTCCAGGATGAGAGGTAATAAATCTCAAGATCAGGCTAAAATCGATCGTTGGTCGAAACTTTTTAAGATATTCTTTTCTAGTTTGTTCTTGCATTTAACACTCCAGTATTTATCGAAAACACTAGTCCAATAGATTTAGTTCAACAGATGGCCATATTTTAACACCAAACTCTTCAGCGTATTGTTTAAATGTTTTCTCTAATATCGAACTACCGATTTGCTTAGCCTGAAACATAGGACCACCTTTGTGTCTTGGAAAACCATAACCATGTAACCAAATAACATCAATGTCAGACGCGCGCTGTACTATACCGTCTTTTAACAACTGTAATCCTTCTGAGATTAATGCATATAATGCACGATTTACAATATCCTCATCGCTGAATTCGATTTGAGGAATTGCCAGTTCATCAGCCTTTTCACGGATTAAATTATCGACCACCGGATCATCGGCAGGATGCCCATGACCATCATACTGATAATAACCCGAACCGGTTTTTCTGCCGTAGCGACCTTGCTCGAACATCAACTCTGAGGCTTTAAAATAACCTTTGTCGAATTCGGGAAACGGCTGGGAGCTTCTCGCATGATAACCAATATCGATGCCCGACATATCAGCGACGGCCAGAGGCCCCATCGCCATACCCCAACTTGTTAGCGCTTGATCGATTTGCGTGACCTTGGCACCTTCTAATAACATTTGCTGTACTTCCCGTCCGTATCGGGTATACATTCGATTGCCGGCAAAACCAAAACATACACCAACCAGCACCGATACTTTTTTGAGTCGTTTAGCAACCGCTATTGCTGTGACTAACGCTTGTTCCGATGATTTTTCTGCCTTCACCACTTCAAGTAGTTTCATAATATTCGCAGGACTAAAAAAGTGCATACCTATCACTTGCTGTGGTCGACTGGTAACGGAAGCAATTTCGTCAATATCGAGATATGATGTATTAGTCGCTAAAACACAGTCTTTCTTACAAATTGCATCCAATTTTGCGAATATTTCTTTTTTAACGGTCATGTTTTCAAATACCGCTTCGATGACCAGATCAGATTCTGCCAGTATTTGATAATCCACCGACGGCTTTAATTGATTAAGATAACCATCAATTTGAGCCTGTGTCATACGCCCTCGACTAAGATTAGCGGCAAAGTGATTTTCGATCTGCTTTTGCCCCGCATCGAGAGCTTGTTGATTTTGCTCTAACAATATCACCTGAAAACCCGATGACAAGAAAGCTGTTGCGATGCCTGCCCCCATGGTTCCGCCGCCGATAATTCCAACACTTTTAACGTCCAAGGGGCTGGCATTAAAATTGGTTTTAGCCGCCATTCTTTCTGCACCAAACACAAATCTGAGCGCCGATGATTGTTCTGAATCACGTAGCTTAATGAATTCTTGCCTTTCTATCACCATGCCATCATTAATATTTAGATTTCGGCTTTTCATAATGACATTAGCCGCCGCCACAGGCGCATCTTTACCTCGTGCCTTTTTTGAAATTTTAGCAATCGTTTGTTGCCAGTCTTCGATATCATCATTGAATTCTTTCTCGCCGACTCTTTCGATTTCTAGCTGGTTTTTTTCAATTAGCTGGTTAACAAATTGTAAGGTGGCGCTATTCAGATTATTATCTGTATCAAAGATGGCATCAAATAATCCGGTTCCTTCAAAACTCACCACTGAATAATGTTTACCGGAGGCAATCATTTCCAACGCTCTTTTTGTCCCTAGTATTCTTGGTAGTCTTTGAGTACCACCGGCGCCCGGGATCAAGCCTAAGTTCACCTCAGGTAATCCCACTTTTGCAGAGCCCAACGCCACTCTATAATGACAAGCTAGCGCCACTTCAAATCCACCGCCGAGAGAGGTCCCAAACAGGCTGGCGATAACGGGCTTGCGACTGGCTTCTATTCGATTGACTACATCTGGTAGATGCGGCTCTAAAGGCGGTTGACCGAATTCTTTTATATCGGCGCCTGCGATAAATGTTCGTTCTGCACAGCGAATCACTATCGCCTTTACCGAATCATCAACTTCAAATTTTTCGATACCTTCGACTAGACCTTGACGCACCGGTTGAGATAGCGCGTTTACCGGTGGGTAATCAATATTGATGATACCGATGTTATTATCGACTCTGAAAGTAACTGATTGTGTACTCATGATAAATAAATCTTCCTAATAGTCTTCAATTAAAACGACGATTAAATTCAATAGACGCTTTCGGTAATTTACCATCCATAGTCTCTAGCGAACTAGTGATAAAACAATTCGATATTTTTCCCAAAATGGCATATAACTCGCTTGTTAATTGGCTGGCTTTATATCCATTCCATTCATCGGGCAACATATTATTAGATAGTTCATGATCTTGTAATAGTATACGCCGGTATTCATGGATTAATAATGTTCTTAGTAGAAAACTTTGTTGGCTATTCAAATTGCAATTGGATTGAAGTAAATCCAATAATGGCAAATATGTTTTAATGAAATCGCCATATTGGGTCTGAAGTGTTTGTAGATTCCATTTTTCAAACACCAGTTTTTTTAATACTTTTGCGGAATTGTCATCAATCGTTTGGCTGGAAAAAATAATGACTGAATCTGCAATGTCTAATTCTTTAATGGTCTCTTCAAGCGAGCTTTGTTCGATCGAAGGATGAGCATAGGCACCTGAAGTTAGCGAACTAAATCCTAACCATTTCAGTTGTCGCTTAAATATGACTAATTTATCTTCTGCGACAAAGCTGGGAATAACAACTAACCAACGGTCGTCATTGCGCTCCTTGGCAGCGGTATAAATACGACGGGCCGCCTTTGTATAATGATTATTAGCAGATTCAGTGAACGCATAAAAACTCCGCCGGCCAATTTTTCGTACTTGCAACCAATCATCCTTGACCAACCGAAAAACAGAGGTTCTCACTAGTCGCTCAGAAAAACCTAATGGCGCTAGAGACTCAATCAAACTGCCGAGCCAAATCCAATTGCCATGCTGAGAAACCACGTCACCAAAGACCGTGACAATATGAGTCCTGCAACTTATGTTGGCGTCTTCTGCACGGTTTGTTATAAATTTCTGGAGATTGATATTTTCACCTTTATTCAAATCTTCTCGGCAACTAAGGTTATGTACAAACC
>CAZOBX010000290.1:0-6995 GCA_964578045.1 uncultured Kangiella sp.
TCTGAGACTGCCAAACACTAACTCAATCCTGCCAAAATGCCCTATTTACCCGAATTTCCGAAAAAAGGCTAAAACAGAGATTGCTGTTGTAAGAGTTCCGTCTAACCAATATTCGGTGCCAGTCACAATAGAGACAATTTCTCAAAGTGAGATAAGTATGAATTAATATGGAGGGATATGGTTACTGAAAAAAACCTGAAACATGCACCTTTATTGTTGGGAAATGTTAAATGAACTCATTTTATTACTGACAAAAGCCTGATCTTTGTGTTTTTATTCCAAATCAAATGCTTTAAGTCGAAAAGCGGCTAAATTGTTTTGAACCTCGCCTTTTGGATTAGTGACCAGCATAGTCATTTTTTTATTGATGGAAAACTTTGTTGTTTGTAGAGGGATAATTTCAGTCATTTCACCAGTCATGATATTTTGACTCACCAAAATGTTTTGATCTTTATTGCGTTGTACATAAAGCAACTGATCGCCAATCACATCAAATGAAGTTGAATCAACAATATGAAAAGGTGACTCAAACAATTCGATAACCTCGCCTTGATTATTGATTTTATGCAGTACTGACTGATTTGTTTCGTTATTCAGTCGGAAAAAATAGACGCCGCCCTCAACTGCTTTAGGCATAAAACCATCAGTTAGTATTGATTCAGATAAATCCGATAAGTTTAATTGTTTAATCACCGAACTTGTCAATCTTTCATCTGTGAGTATTTCACTGCCAAATAAAAGCGAATTGCCATCGGGTGAAAAGGAAATGCCTGAGACAGCCACTTTCGCTTTATAAATTAATGTGTCAGAGTTATCGACCACATGCAAATAACCACCACTCTCAAAAGTCACATAGCGACCATAGGGGGAAATCGCCAGATCAGAGAGTAAAACAGGTGTTGTAAAATGTGTAACCTGAACCGGAACTTGATTAACCGTGATAAAAATCTGGCGATAACCATTCCGTTTGGAGCTAAAAGCAATTTCATTCAGCTCTTTACCAATAACAGCCCTATAATCGTGTGAAGCGGACGAAAATTTAGCCGTGCTTTGAGCATGATTAACTAAGTCAATCGTATTAATATTAGCAGAAGATAGCGGCCCTCTGACAATACCAAATCGACTTTTCCCCATTGAAAAAATATAATTATCCTCCACCCGCTCTCCATCAATCAGTACTGACCTTCCGTCAAGTGAAACCACTTCAAAACCTTTATCACCCCTAACTAAAACTCTTGTTTCATCGAACCAGGCGACGGAATACTGAGGTGACGAGTATTTTTTTATTACAACATCGGTTTTAAGTTTAGTGTCATAAATCATTAAAACAGCCTTTACATCATATGCGTTTAACTGCCGGAGATGTGCTATCTTACTATTGTTTGAATTAAAAAATAATGCATAATCTCCTCGTCCTACGCCAATTGGTGAGGTGACTTTTACCTGCCTTTTGGTAGTTAGATCAATTTCAAAAATCGCATTGGGTTGAGAAAGCCCCTGAGGGAGAGCGACAAACAATGAGTTTTCAGTTTTCCATTGTGGACTGCGCGCATAATAAGATTGAGCACAATCTAATACTGATTCTTCATTTGATAACGATAGATCGAGAGGATTAAAATCAGCAATCATCAGTTTGCAAATGGATCGATAATCGGTCATGACCCAGGCTAATCGTTTGCCACTGGGTGAAAAGCCAGGCTCGGTATTATATATGCCCGGTTTACCAATCACTAAATCCACATA
Source organism: uncultured Kangiella sp. (assembly GCA_964578045.1). Lineage (GTDB taxonomy): Bacteria > Pseudomonadota > Gammaproteobacteria > Enterobacterales > Kangiellaceae. The sequence continues at coordinate 1,744 of CAZOBX010000290.1, forward strand.
TTCTTCCGAATTAAGCTTTTTGGCTTTTAAATTCCAGCCTTTACTGCTGGGAGCTTTGTGTAAAAAAACAACGATTGAATGATCTGGCGATATAACAGCTTTTTTAATTTGTCCCTTAATCGCGGTAATGACAGTATCTTCTACTCTCTGATACTTGATTTCGTGTTGTGATTGATTAAAACCGAGCCAAATCAACATTGCAGATGCGATAACGATTAAGCTATTTTGACCTATAGATATGCTCTTAGATCCGCCTGAAATTGTGACGGATGGTTTAAGCATATAATGATTGGTACGAGAATTAATAATAAACTGTCGTGGTTCAGCAGTATCACCTAAAAACTGACGTAATCGTTTAATGGTTTGGTAAAAGTTTTCTTCTGTGACTATTCTGGAAGTTGGCCAGGCCGTCTCTGTGATTTCCTGGCGACTTACATATTGACCAGTACGACTAATTAAGAGATTGAGTATTTTTGACGGGATCGGTGGCAAAGTGCAAGTCACGTCATCACGTATCATTTCTAAAGAATCGGGAAAATAAACAATATTACCAAATTTGATTTGTTTTTTATTTCGAAGTGATCCCTTTCGATTTTCAGGTTTTTTTGTAATTTTTTCCATTGTTATTCCAAAAACTACCAATAACTCCCAATTGTTGTACAGTAAGCAATTTAAATAATTTAAGATTGTGTCAATCCAATAACCATAAAAACTCAGCTAATGAGCCGTACAATATTGATAGACCTTTATCCACTCTTACAACAGGAATTTTGACTACTGGTAAAAATGGTATTTTTGCTAAATTACACAGCTAAAATTGAAAATCGGACAAATTATTTTCCTTGAGTGCGGAGATATCAGAGCCTGCTGAATTTTTAAACTAGGCAGACGTCCTCTGTCAGCTTCCTAAAAGCGCTACGCCACTTTAATAAATAACTCAAGTTGTGAGATTATCTAATTTGGGTGTAGTGTTGTCATTGCTAAATGTAAGATATTTGTTCATGATTGTGGAAACTTTATAATCGTATTATCGGTGACTTCTTCAGCTCGCTGACTAAGGGACAGAGCTATTTTAAACAAGGGGTTTGTTGGTAGCCTTACAGAAGCCAATATTTCCTGAGCAAATTCGATTGCTAAATCCTGTTGAATGGTACCAAAACATTCTTCTTCAATTAGATCAGAACCGGGTGCGCCATTTGCCAGCCATTTGCAGATAGACTCAACCATTTGTTCACTTTTTATTTGATTCATATTTGCTTTCTTAGACATTAGTCATCTCTCTGTATTGCGAGGTTAACTGTTACGTTTTTTTGATTTAATCTACTTGCCCACAAAGTTGTTTCTCAAATTGCTCTTTAGGTCTCTTATTGTCTGTTGGCATTTGATAGCCACCGCAACGCGTATAAACGCAGTAAGAAAATTTCTTGTGTTGGTCAAACTCGTAGCCAGCAAGCTGACAACCTTTTTCAATGAATTCGAAATCAATATCCATCAATAAACACTCGTTAATAATGATTGAACGAATTCTCTCAAATTCCTGCATTAAGCCGTTCCTTGAATATAGCAGTTTCATCAACCCTATTATTAATTCTAGAATATCGCATTCCGAAATTAGTTCGACGTGTGAATAAACGTTCGATATTTATCTTTCTAAGGTGATTATGCTAATCAAGCTATCTTTTATTATCATTCATTAACGCTTTCTTGAATACGGAAGAAATACTAAATTCAACAGAATTAATTTGGTTTAATGTTTGAGGAGGCGAATATTTGGAGAAAGATCTTAGTAAAAACCTAAAAAAATACTAAAATAGGTGTTTTAGTCATCTCTAGACATTACCAGGTGAAAGGAAGATAAATTATTTTGAACTTGACCACTTTTGCTGGTGACTAGTTTGGTTAAGTCTTGATTGAGAGAAAATTTTGAGCTAGTGATTGGGGTTATTGATGTCACATCACCGGTCACAAGGTCATGTTTAACCAATAGCTTGCCCTTCTGTGTTCTTTTGACATAAAAAAGTTGACCATGCATAACATCAAATGAATTGGAGGTAGTTAAATCAAAAGGTATTTCAAACATCTCCAAAACACCGCCCTCGGGGGTTATCTTGTGTAACACTGGCTTGTCAAATTCTTCCAATTGGCGAAAGAAATATACGTCTCCTTCATTGGTGGCCTTTGGCATAAACCCTTCTGTATAACTTGACTCAATGAAATCTGATAAATTTAATCGCTTGATTGACCTGTCGGTTTCCGTATCAATTCCAAAAAACAAATCTTTACCATCTGGCGAAAATGAAATACCCACGATTAAACCGCTCTTTTGATAGAGTATTTTTCCGTTTTTATCCAGCACATTCAGTTGGTTATTGCGAGTAAATGCAATTAGTTCACCGTCGGATGATATCGCCATATCAAAAATGAGAGTGCGAGTTTTAAAATGGGTTAACTGGACAGGGACTTTATTGTTAGTGAGAAATATCTGTTTATTGCCATAACGGGTTGAAACGAACGCAATTTCATCGGACTCCTTAGCGATAACGGCTCTATATTCGTGATTAACTGACGACAAAGTACCATCTTGCGTTTTATTAACCAAATCAATTTCGTAAATATCACGAGCATATAGATCGCCTTTAACAAATCCAAAACGATCGTTTCTCAGTGAAAATATAAAGTTTTTGCTTTCGGTATCTTCAAAATCGACACTGTGAGTCTGACCGTCTAATGCCACCACTTCAAAACCGGTATCGCCTTTCACTAATAACTTTTGGCCGTTTACCCATGCAATAGAATACAATAAGTAAGGGTACGCTTTTACAAAGGTGTCTTTCTTAGTGCCAAAATCATAAACCCTTATGATTGATCCAACTGCGTCATCAGTCGCTTCCCTGATATACGCCACTTTATAGCTTTGCAGGTCATACGCTAAACTATAGTCTCCGAGCCTTTTCCCAGAAACTGATGTAATTTTATATCGCTCATGGGTGGTTAAATCTATCTCATAAATTGTCCCCGGTTGATTCTCACCCGGCGAAAGCGAGAGCAGCAAGTTATTCTCAGTCTTCCAGCGGGGAGATCTTGCCGCCAATGGCAATGAGCAATTTAATACCTTTTCTGGTTGACCCAACGTCATATCAAATGGATCAAAATCGGCAACTAAAACCTGACAACGGGTCTTAAAATCTGATTCCACCCAAACCAGACGCTGACCGGAAGGCGAGAAATCTGGTTCAGTGACGTAGGTATGTTTATTACCAATAACGAAATTGGCGTATTCTTCTGTACCTACTCGTACCGCTTTTAAATTCCAACTTGATGAGCCGGGTGACTTGTGAGGGAATACAATGATTGAACCATCTGGTGAAGTCACTGCTCTTTCAACCTGTCCTTTAAGAGTGGTCATAATCCTATCATCCACGCCTTTATAAGTTGCTGGTTGACTGGATGGCTGTACCCAGCTAATGGTAGCGGCTATAGAAATAACGGCGACTAGCCCAGCCGCTTGAAAATAACCCACACGACCAGCGCTAGCATTGTTTAAAATAACCTTGGGTTTTAATAGATAGATATTTTTTGACGGGTTTTCAATATATTGACGTGGCTCGTTAGTATCTCCTAAGGTTTTGCGAAGCATTCCGATAACGGTGTAAAAATTCTGACTTGTTACGACTTCCGGATTATCCCAAACAGCTTCGACAATTTCATGACGAGTAACACTTCTTCCTTGATTTTCTATCAGATACTCAAGTATTTTGGCAGCTTTTTGCGGTAGGGTATAAAACTGGTTGCCACGCTCTATTCGTTTAGAATCCAGGAAATAAATACAATCACCAAAATTAATCTGGTTAGGTTTTTGACCTTTTTTAAAACCTTTTAGCACTGATTTTTCCCTATCAAAAGACCGTTGCATGGAGCATCTTATGCTTGCTCGCTTTGTATCCAGTATCTACAATCATTCTTGAACCATTCAACTAAAACAAACTAGGAGTTACATCCATGAAAAACAAAACCTTTATTTTATCCATTTTACTAACACTCTCTCTTGTTTCCAGTGCCAATGAAAAAGAATCGACCAAAAACAATAAAAACACAGTGGTCAAGCCGCCTATTTTGGCCAGTTGCTCGCCGCTTCCTCAATGCAAACAGGATAGTACCTTGAATTTTTTGCAATGGACAATCGATCTAATTACTCAAGAAGAAAAACAACCAACAAAAACTGATGAAACCAACAAAAAACCGGGTGAATAACTCTATCTAGAGTTTTTACAATCGCCCCAACTTTTTTGGGGCGATTTCACTTTCAATCATATTACTATATCTGCGTCCGCTTAGTCACTCCACTCGTGGTAAAATTATTTCAATAAATATCTCAAAACGCAATATGAACGTCAGGATTTATGTTGCAAACAGTTTTGCTTATTAAGCACACGACATTGTGGGTAATATAAATTTACGGTTGTGCTGGACGCTGGCATCTTCCAACCACCCAATCAAAGATTTTTTTGAATGATCACCGTATCTGATAGTAAAGTGTTATTCCAATTCCTTTATAATCCAATTTCTAAACGCTAATATACTTTTGCTTCGAACATTACGCTCTGGAACTAACAAATAATAACTTAATCCTTTTATTTCCTGATTAACCCTAGTTGTTTTGTAGTCTACTAGCCAGGACTGATCGATTGCATTTTCAACAAGAAGCGAACTAACCAAAGCAACTCCTTGTCCAGCTAAAGCAGCCTGGATAATATGGTGCTCTTGGTCAAACAGTCTTACGTTTAATGCTTCGTTAGCACCTAATCTATTATTTACTATGGCTTTCCACGAAATAGAAGGTAGATTTTCGTTATGCCACCTGGTTTCTAATAGACAAGCATCGGCTATAGAGCTGATATTTTTAATATAGTTTGCTGTAGCGTACATCCCTATTTTTTCATTCACTAATTTAGTAGAGTTCTTCAGCGAGTTATCATGAATACCATACCTGATAACTAAATCAATTCTCCTATCTTTTTCAATATCGTCAACTTGTTCTCCAGTTTTAACCGCGACTTCAATATCTGGGTGCAATTTATTAAATTTATCCAGATTTGGTATCAACCACATTGCTGCAAAAGAAGATGTTGTACTAACGGTGATGATATTTTTGGTACTAGATATTTCATTGACCACATTGGTTAACTGCTGCAAAACTCTATAAGCAGTTTTAGCAAGCAATTCGCCATCCTTAGTTAATTGAATCGCCCGCG
>CAZOBX010000291.1:0-6970 GCA_964578045.1 uncultured Kangiella sp.
CTTCTATACTGATAGACGGTTCTGTTTCAATGATCTCATCGCCATCACTAAGGGGATCACCACCGCCTGTCGATATTTTGACAAACTTGTCGCCGATAATGCCTGCGGTTCTAATTGAAGCAACGGCATCGTCTTGAATTTCTACTCCTTGATCAATATTCAACCAGATTAGCGATTCTTGAGTTTCAGGTTCTAGTTCAATACTTTCTACCTGTCCAATTTTGACTCCCGCTATTTCAATTACCGCACCTTTTTTTAAACCCGATGAATTTTCAAATTTTGCCATTAGTCGATATCCGTCTGTTCCAAATCCCGATACCCCACTAACTACTACCGACAAATACAGTGTTGCACCGATCCCGGCTAACAAAAATAAACCTACAACAAATTCTAAAGATAGCTTTTTCATTAGTCTTAGAACTCCTTAAATCAAAAATGAACTGACCACATAGTCTGCAAATAACATGGTAATTGCACTAACGACTACCGCTTTAGTTGTAACCCGACCAACCGCTTCAGCGCCTGATACACCTTTTTCCAAATGAACAAAAAATCCTTTACCCATTGCAATCCAGATTATAATAATGGCGAATATAACTGATTTAATAAAACTCATCTTTAAGTCAGACCAAGTAATAGTATCCATAATAGTTTGCATATAGGCAGCGCCACTTAATCCTTTAAGATAAACTCCAACCATATAGCCACCAAATATTCCGATCAAATTATAAAAAACAGTCAAAATCGGAACTGAGATAATTGCCGCTAAAAGTCTGGGCGCCATGATAAATCGGTATGGACTAATAGCCATGCAGGTCAGTGCGTCAAACTGTTGTTCATTGCGCATAATTGCAATTTCAGCACAAGTCGCTGAACCGACTCTGGCGATAACCATCAACGCAGTCATCACCGGACCTAGCTCCTGTATCAAACTTTTTGAAACAGCGGCTCCCATCAGTTCAACCGCGCCGAAATCCACCATAACGGCATAGAACTGCAATGCCAAAACCATACCAGTGAATAAACCAGAGAGCAGAATAATAGGCATCGATCCTGCCCCGATAAACGCGATTTGTTTAACCAGAGCACTAAAACCAAAGGGACGACTAAATATACTCAGAACAACACTGTTTAGAAAAAGACTAAATCGACCTAGCTCTTCAAATGAAGCAATAGTCGACGCACCTAATTTTTCAATTCGAGCATACATTTAATTTGCTCCTTTAGTGAGTCTTGATAAATACTTGTCGGCATCAATCAATTTTTCTCGTGGCCTGCGATTGATCAAGTTGACCACTCTCTCATCAGTGCAGGCTTTAATTTCATCGATGGTTCCAGTAATGACTAATTCGCCATCAAATAATACTGCAATCCGGTCAGCTATAGTAAAAGCACTTTCTAACTCATGAGTGACAACAATAATGGTCATATTCATCGCTGAACGTAGGTTTAAAATCAGTTGGTCAAGTTCGACCGAAGTCACCGGGTCTAGTCCCGCAGACGGCTCATCAAAAAACAGAATTTTCGGATCCATAATAACCGCGCGAGCAAGCCCTGCCCGCTTTAACATTCCACCGGAAAGCTCTGATGGCATTAAATCTTCATAATCTGCTAGATTCATTAATTCCAATTTTAATCGAGTCATAATACTGATGGTATTTTCATCTAAATCGGTATGCTGGCGTAATGGCAATTTGATATTATCGCCGACACTCAAAGAGCTCAATAATGCCCCACCTTGAAAAGCAACGCCCATGGACCGCCTGAGTTTTGTTAACTCTGTTTTAGTCGCTTGACAAATATTTAGATCACCAAATTCAATACTGCCCCTAGAAGGTTTCATCAACCCTAGCATGTTTCTTAATAAAGTACTTTTACCTGAACCACTGCTGCCCATGATGACTAAAATTTCGCCTTGCTTAACTTGCAGATTAATATCATTTAATACCTGGCGTTCGCCATAAGCACTGTCTAGATTATTAACATCAATAAGTATTTGAGATTGCTCAATCACGGATGTTTACTCTTTAATATCTGCAACAGAATCGACGATTGTAAAGACCTGATTTAAACGTGTCAGCTCTAATACCTGTAATGGTGCACCGTTTGCTCCAGCAATAATTAATGACAAATTATTCTTGTTGGCAATATTGAGCCCTTCAACCAGCGTCGCCATTCCCGATGAATCAATATATTTTAGATCGGAAAAATCAACAATAACTGATTTCCCTTGATTTAAAATATCTAATAAACAACGTCTCACTTCAGATGAATTATGCAAGTCCACCTCGCCGGTTAAATGAAGCAGCTTGTAATGCAAATGTTCTGAACAATCGAAACTCATTTTAATCACTCCCCTCGGGTAAATCCTTTTTCATTTCTAAAATATTGCCACCGCAATTTTTGGTATGAATAAATTCAACAGTATCCATGACTTGCTTCATTAGCATCACCCCTAAACCGCCGGGTTTTAACGGCGAAGAGGGTTTGACTTTAATACAATCTTTAGAGACCTGCTTAGCAAAGTCATACAATCTGAAAATAACTTGCTGTTTATCAGTTGAAATATCGATTTGGATCACACCATCTCGACAGTCCTTGTAGGCGTAGCGGATAATATTGGTACAAGCTTCGTCAATTGCAAGGATGATTGCACTAGTTTGTTGTTCTGAATAAGCTAACTGCTGGCAAACTTCTCCAACATTCTTACGAATGTCAGATAATTCACTAGGACAGGATGTCCATTTTTTTGATAACAGATTGCGCTTATTCACTCTTTTCACCTACTCGGAAAGAACAGCTAGACTAACATAGTTTCTATAATTAGTATGTTTGGCACTTTCTAGCGTTTGACCTCAGCTGTAAATCAAACTGATGCGCTGCCACGCATTTTGTTACTAATTTAAATCCTATTCCATCAGGTCGCCGGTCCGCAGTCCATGCTATTTTTAGCCGTTTCTACTTCAATATGGATATGTATTTATACGACGAGTGTCATTTAAGACCCTCCAGATACTGTGGGTAAACTTGCCAATTAATTGAGAAAATAGTAAAACTTAGACTTTAGAACTCAAAACTTAGAACTTTTACCCCCTGCGAGTCCCCATGAACGAACAAGAACGAGATAAAATCATTGCCGAAAGTTGGCGATCTCATAACCTGATAGAAAGCGATTACATCAATAACACGGCAGTTAAAGGCGACGAGAAATGGCTGGAAAAACAACGGATTCTATTAGCAGATATGGCTTTGCACTTGCTTCAAACGGCTCTCAATCCAGGAAGCTTAAAAACAGATAAGCTGAAGAATAATATATATTCTATCTTGACGATCGCCGACCAATTTTTGCCGGAAGCGAATTTGGCGGACACTAAAGAGCAAATTTTATTTTAGCCTGTAAGCTCCACCAATTACATCTTACAAAATTTAAATGAATTGAATTAGGGCTTTTATGATTTAATTGACGATCCTACTGCAAAAAAATGAAGCAGCTTGTCAGCCCTGTTTATTGGTCATATTTGTGCAAATCTACAAAGAAATGGCTAATCGAGTTCCTTGATCAATCGCGCGCTTAGCATCTAGCTCTACCGCTACGTCTGCACCACCAATTAAGTGATATGACTTAGTTAACCCGTCAACCAGTTCTCTACGTGGCTCCTGACCAGCGCATATCACCACATGGTCTACATCTAAAACCTGACTTTCGCCATCGATGCTTAAATGTAAGCCCGCATCATCAATTTTGTGGTATTCACAAGAGGAGATCATATTAACCTTTTTGTTTTTAAGACCTGTTCGATGAATCCAACCAGTCGTTTTGCCGAGCCCAGCACCGACTTTGCTGGATTTTCTTTGTAATAAATAGACCTCCCGAAATGGCGTTGAAACTTCAGCCTTTACCCCTTCAACTCCAGCTCTAGCCTGCAAAGTCATGTCAATGCCCCACTCTTTCATAAACGCGGGTATATTTTGGCTGGTTGAATCTCCTTTATGGACAAGAAATTCCGAAACGTCAAAGCCAATTCCGCCAGCGCCAATCACGGCGACTTTACCACCCACCATCGTTTTGTGTTTTAGCACATCTAAATAACTTAGAACTTTGTGATGTTCGATCCCTTCGATAAGTGGGGTTCGCGGAGTGATACCCGTGGCAACAATGATCTCGTCGAAATCACTTTCATTAAGATCTTTGGTGCTCACCTTGGTATTGAGTTGTAGGGTGACGTCATTTAATTCCAATTGACGCTTAAAATAGCGAATTGTCTCGAAAAACTCTTCCTTACCAGGCACTTGTTTGGCGACATTAAATTGCCCGCCAATTTCACTGGACGCATCAAACAAAGTGACCCGGTGGCCACATTTTGCGGCGGTTGTTGCAGCTGCTAATCCAGCAGGACCGGCGCCCACTACTGCTATCTTTTTAACGGAGCTGGTGGTCCTAATATTTATTTTGGTTTCAAAACAAGCTCTCGGATTAACCAGACAACTGGTCATTTTCCCGGTAAAAACGTGATCCAGACAAGCTTGATTACAACCAATACAGGTGTTGATTTCATCGGCTCTTCCTTCAGCAGCCTTATTGACAAATTCTGGATCGGCCAGAAACGGGCGAGCCATTGATATCATATCAGCATCACCACTTTCTAACACTTGCTCTGCTTTTTCAGGGGTATTAATCCGATTAGAAGTAATCACTGGAATGTTGAAATGATCTTTGAATTTAGCGGTGACCCAGGTAAACGCGCCACGAGGCACCTTTGTGGCAATTGTAGGTATACGCGCTTCATGCCAACCTATGCCAGTATTGATAATAGTTGCCCCAGCTTTTTCTATGGCTTGGCCGAGTGTAACGACTTCCTCGAAGCTACTTCCCCCTTCTACCAGATCCATCATCGATAATCGAAAAATGATAATGAATTCTTCACCAACTGCTTGTCTAACTCTACGAACGACTTCTACCGGAAGTTTAATTCTATTTTCGTAACTGCCACCCCATTCGTCGTCGCGCTGATTGGTTCTAAGTGCGATAAACTGGTTTAAAAAATAGCCTTCCGAACCCATAATTTCGACACCATCGTAATTCGCTTTTTGCGCTTGAAGGGCTAAATTCACAAAGCTCTGGATCTCAATTTCAATTTGCTCAGCGCTTGCTGCCTCCGGTTTGCGGGGATTGATTGGCGCTTGAATCGCCGAAGGAGCTATCGGAAGGCCGTTATATGCATAACGCCCTGTGTGCAATATTTGCATACAAATTTTGCTATCGTACTTATGAACTTCGGCAGTGATTTTTTGATGATTGGCGATATCATTGTCGGTCTCGATTAACTTGGTATGTTCATGAGTCGCGCCTCTTTTACTCGGGCCAAAGCCGCCAGTCACAATCAAACCACATCCTCCTCGCGTCCTTTCTCCAAAATAGGCAGCCATGCGAGCAGTACCCTCAGGATGTTCTTCTAATCCGGTATGCATAGAACCCATTATGATACGGTTTTTTAGACTAGTGAAACCAAGATCCAGGGAGGTAAATAGTTTGGGGTAATGAGGGTTAGTCATATTATTTATCCTGCATATTATTCGATAATTCAGTAATTCTGTACGATTGAATCAAATCTCACTGCTATTTTGACAGTGTCAAGTTCAGCCAAGATACTCGAGTATTTAGACGCTGTCAAGATTGATTGTTAGGCGAATTATTGTTAAATTAGTCCGAATGAAGAGCAAAACTACAAACACTTTAACTAGCGATACAAATTCCTATCATCATGGAGACCTTCGTTCCACCTTGCTTCATGAGGCCGAAGCAATGCTTCGGGAGTTCGGGATCCAGGAACTTTCACTACGAAAACTCTCTTCACGGGTCGGCGTTTCTCGTACTGCGCCATACCATCATTTTAAGAATAAGAATGAATTACTTTGTGCTATCGCGGAACAAGGCTTCAGCCTTTTAGATGACAAAATACGTTCAAGTTTTGATCAAGAAAACAAAACTACACATGATAAGTTACGCAATTATGTGCATGGATATGTCAAGTTTGCTGTTGATAATCCTGAGCTTTACGAATTAATGTTTGGTCGCACTATCTGGAAACAACAAAAAAGTACTGAGTCCCTGCGTACTTCGGCCTACCCTTGTTTTCAGCATCAGGTAGAAATGATTGGTCAATGGCAAAAATCTGGATTGATTGATAACCGTCAAAATACTTTGCGTTTATCTCAGGTAATCTGGGGCACTCTACACGGCATCACAAAATTATATATCGATGGGATCTACACTCAAACCAGTCAGGTAAAAGAGATATGTGACTGTGCAGTGGACCTGTTTATGAGCCAAGATAGATAACCTCAACTCGGGATAAGAACAGCCATCCAGCACAACTATTTTAGTGGCTCTCCGCGTTGATTTTGCTACCAATCACCAGTTATTACTGCCCAAACTCACCTAGATATTCACTAAAATAGTTGCCCTGGAATAATATTAAACTCTAAGCTAAATCAAAAGGAACCATGATTTTTTGTAACTTTCTAAAATAGTTAAGTTTTCTGGCTCTTTTTATCTTGAGTTGAAGTTAGACAATAATACGTCATTTTTTGATTGTACCTCAGCAATAAATCAATATAACAGGAAATATAACCATTGCTGATAGCCCTTAAAATGGCGCGCTTGGCAAGAGTCGAACTTGCTACCTGCCCTTTAGGTGGCCTCAACGGCTAGGTGATTTAATGTGTCCAAATTCGTCGTAAAGCGTTGATAATAGGCGCATTATAATAACTTTTTCTGATTCTGCCTGGCCTATAGAGACATCGATTTGTGACACTTTTTAACGCTGTTTTTAGTTTCTTGGTCACAAACAATTCTAATTTATGTCACAAATCATCTTTTTATACTTCGTTTCGAAATGCTCAAATAGATTAACCAATTTGTAACTAAATATCTTTAAATTTCTGAGAAATACTACTAATTATTTTGAGT
>CAZOBX010000292.1:0-6907 GCA_964578045.1 uncultured Kangiella sp.
TAAATTAACATATTAATCCGTAGAGAATAGACTTTCTTAGAAACGAAACAGTTCATCTGAAGAACTGTTTCAATATTGGATTAAAAACGTAATATTGGTCAACGGTAGAATGCGGGTTCTAGCTATGGTCGCACATCGATTTGAAACACTATTAAGGATAGACCGAAAGCCGTTCTTAGTTGCGGATTCAATCGGCCTGAAGCTGACTATTGTTAATAGTGACTTATCTTTCCCCAGAAGCGACATTTTCAGTTTAGTGTTAATGTCGTGAAAGCGGATATTTCAACGCTGGAATAAATCTAACTGAGGTTAAAATTAATTTATCGAAAATTAACTCTGCCCCCCATTAATTTTTGAGTAATACTTAAGATCGCTAATTAGTTAATAAACCGATGGATCGCTTCGTTTGCATTGTCTTGATAGGTTTTGTTATTTAAATCAACGAAAATCAACCTCTGTTCGCCAATGGGGCCAGTTAGCCCCGATTTGCTCGCATAAAACACACCGCTTTTATAGGAATCGTTAAGAATGCCGTCAACAAATCGTTTTGTGCCAACTTCTAACCGGTGCACTTTGCCTAACATTAACATCACTTTCATCATACCTTTCATGACGTATTTTCTAATCGGCGAAAGCGTATTAAATCCTTCGGTGCCCGTAGTTGCGCCAGGGCTCATGGTGACAAATCGAATTTCTAGATGCTGACGAGCGATTGAAGACATCCACAAGGCGGCCATATATTTAATCGGCCCATAAGGTTTTGTCGGGTCAGTCGTTTTACCAAAAAAGACACCATTACAAATTGACTCGAATTCATCCACTGATGAGGTTTTTAAATCAGGGCGTTTCATTCCCATTTCCTTAACACCTCTGGCGGCCTCTGATCCTGCGTACAATGCCATTTTGGTCAGTTTTTTGGCCTCAATTAATGCTTCGGTTAAAACAACATGACCCAGTAAGTTGACCGCAAAAATCTGGGTGACGCCGTCAACGGTCGATTCCGAAAAGTTTTTACCTCCGGTTCCACCAGCATTCATCACTAGACCTTCGATTGGCTCGGGCAGATTCTTAACCGCTGCTCTCACTGAATCCAAATTTGAAACGTCAATCAGTAAAATTTCAAAAATCTTTTTACCCGTCGCTCGTTCAAGCTCTTGCTTGGCAATCTTAGCCTTCTCCATGTTTCTACAGCCCAGATAAATTATTTTAATGCCGTCTTGTAACGCAATTTGCCTTGCACACTCTTTGCCTAAACCTGCGTTAGCACCCGTAATTAATATACTTTTCAACATGTCTTCACCTTTCCTGTAACGATATTTAAGTTAAATTCAAAAGTGCCGTGGTCAATCTTTGGTTTAACAAAGCCTGCTTAAACAGCACCCGATTGCGATGAGACAAATATAGAGGAATTTGGAAATCAATTTTTGATATTTCTTGCGGTCTTTGCGATCAGTGTGAATTTCACTGGGCTCGCCAGTGGATTCTGACACGCCACCGATCGGATGCCAAAATTCTTGGGCGACGGAAAAATATAGCAAGAAATATCAAAACTGACGGTTTTGAATGTTCTATATTGCTTTTCCAGACGTATGACCTGTCCATGATTAGAAAACAGAACGGTCGCTAATTAATTATTAATTTGGAGAACACTATGACACTACCCGTTTTTTTACATATTGAAGCAACCCCAAACCCCAACCAACAAGAATCGCTGCAAGCTTATTTAAGCCAGGCGCCATCAATCGTTAAACAACATGGCGGTGTGCCGGTTGCTACTTATGATGTTGAAACAGCACTTGATGGTAAGGATGGCCCGGCAGTCTTTGCGGTGATTTCTTTTCCTAGTAGAGATGCTATCTCAGCATTTTTTGATGATCCGTCTTATCTTGCTATTGTTCCTTTGCGTGATCGCGGTTTCAGTCATATTAGGTACTACGTGACCAATGAGCGTCTCTAGTCTGTAGAGTTTAATATAAATTTTCAATTCAGACCAAATGCGAGCTTGTTTGTAACTGGCATAATTTGGATTACAATGTATAAAATGATAGAGGTCTAAACATGCAACGATTCTTTAAGAGTATTGATTTTATTGAACAGCATTTGTACGACAAAATTTCGGTGCATGAAATAGCCGCAGCGTCGTATTATTCTACCTATCATTTCAGCCGTATATTTAAAGCGTTAGTCGGTGATACCCCAAAGGAGTATTTAAGAAAGCGGCGGTTAACCGTAGCGGCTAAAAGACTACTCAGTGAAGATATTGGCATATTGGATTTGGCGTTCGATTGCCAGTTTGATTCGCAAGAAGCTTTTACCCGTGCGTTTAAGGCACTATTCAACATTACACCAGCCCAGTATCGCAAACAAAACGATCCTTTTCGATTACTTTACAAAGATCAGTTCAGCCCAAATATGTTACGTTTTTTACAGGACAAACTTTCGATGGAGCCGGACATTATTACCCGTCCTGCGATCAAACTTGTTGGTATCGCAAAGCAGTATGACAATGCAGATTTAAGTCTGTCGAAACTATGGTCAGCGTTTCGACCTTACCGTGACAAGATTTTAAATCGAACTGGCGATGAATCGTTTGGAATTTATGAGTCTTATAAAGAGCAGGGAGACGAAGTCAAATTCAGTTATGTTTGTACAGCCCCTGTTTTAAATTTTGATCACATTCCGGAAGGTATGACCGCCAGAGAATTACCAGAACAACTTTACGCAAAATTTGTCCATCGAGGCTCCATCACCAATCTCGATCAAACTCTCAAATATATTTGGGGAAGTTGGCTTCCCAAGTCTGACTATAACTATGTTGAAAAACCGGATTTTGAACTCTATCCGTCTGGTTACAATGTCGCAGATCCAAAATGTGAGATGGCTTTACATATCCCAATTAAGGCGAAGTAGGAATGCAGACCGAAAAGCCGCAGGCTTTTTGTGTCCATAGCCTAAACTGGTTAGAAGGCTTAATTAACATATACCACCGATGATAGTTAAGATACCCATTGTAGCTGGAATGTCTAAAAGGTACGAAACAACTGTCCCACCTATAGTAAACTTAATTCTTTTCTTGAGATCAAACATTTTGTAGAAGTAATAAAATATAAAGTACCAAATGATGAATCTTCCAGTGAGTATTGCTGTGAAATATACGGGGAATATATCTCTTCCTGTTACTAATAGAGCATATATCGACATGCCAACAACAATACCGATAACTAACCTGACGGTTGCTACCATTTTTATATTTGGTGCATTTTCTGTTGGTCCAATAAATTTTAGATAATAAAAATATCCAAAATACTTAATTAGGCCAAATACTAGGGGACTAATTACTTCCATTATGGCCTTTTAACACCGAATTGAACCGCGCTTTCTAATGTTTTGTTATGAGTTATCACTGGTCCTCCTCGTATAGTTTGAGTCCACAAGAATGACAACTCTTAGGATTAACCAGTCGATTTGCGTTGAGGCTTAGAAGTTTTACAAATCGTTTACCACACTTTGGACACTTTAGATTAAAGAACCATATTATAGAAATAATGAATGCGATTGGTATTAAGTTAAACACATATAAAAAAGGATGCATAAAATCGGTGATCATCACTGGCAATAAAATTAGCAATCCAACTACAGCAATTATGTTAGGTAGTCTTTTTGCAAATCTAATCGTTTTTAGACCAGGTTCATATTCTGCATTTGCACTCATTGCTAATATTTGACCTCATAACGGTGCTTCTACTCAGTAAAAACATAAAGCTTATTGGCGAGTGCCAATAATATTACTCTAGTATCTATTAACTGGCCCAGATATGGCGATTAGTTCAAAGCCTGCAAACGAACCTCAATAGTCCGAGTAGCCTGAAATTCTTGACCGGCATTACATTGTCCTTGACTGATCACTTGATAAAAATCCCGACCGTTAACATTAAAAGTATCGCACTCCGTTTGTGCAGTACAACCACTTAATCCAGTAACGTTTATCGCAAAATTTTGATTAGCACAAACCGAAGCACCGCTAATTGGAAAAATCCGCATTGACTGAAAGTTGGCTCCCGATTCCGCCGCAAAAAAAGCTCTGGTCGCTATAACTTGATGGGCGTTTGACATCAGTGACTGACTATTGATGCGAACTAATGCGGCAGAAAGTAATGCTAAAATAACCACAATAAAAAGTACCATGATGAGGCTGACCCCAGATTGTTTATTGAATAAAATAGCTCTCATTTTTATACGGTCCATTTTTACCTTTTTGCGCTAAATTCAATTAAGTAACAATCTGAACCTTGTCATCTTGATGAGGAACGACGAAAGATCTTAGATCCTTCACTCGCCAAGGCTATCTCAGGATGACAGTAAATTATTTTAAGGGACATTTCTAATGTGTACCTCATGAAATACTTCGAACGATTCAGCGGTTCCGCTAGGAAATCGAACCCGATCTTGAACCACAAAATTAATTTGTAGTAATCCTGAACGTTGCAAGGATCCTGATTGATAATTAAACACGTTTCCGTTCGCCCAAAAATTTTCTCCAATAAGTTCACTCGAACCTGAACCCGGCGGAAAAGCCAAACTGGCAGCAAAACCATAGTTAAAGTAACGTGAAATTAATCCGGAACTATTATCCAAACAAAAAGTGATGGGTGAGCTTAGAATGAACACGCGATTTTGCGGCGATCGCTGAGCAAAGTTAGTGGGCGCAGTCAGGGTGATTAAACTCTGTTGTGGACCCGATGCAGCGATGGAAGCAATCGGTGATACCACATTGTTACCGACATAAATGGAGGCTGCGTTAATCGGCATAATAGCGACAGAAAGACCGGCTTGAAAAACCAGATCATAAGAAACAATATTAAAACTGCTGACAGGTCCATTCGCCGGTAGATTAAAATAACTGCTCGCGTTGACAATTTCCACATATTCGACGCAATCCAGGCCGCCCGAAGTGCCTGTTCTGATGCTTTGGGGTAGCGCTTCTCGTACTGAGCGAGAAATAATTTCGGTCACCCATTTTGCGGTTTGACTGTGTTCGTTTCGCCCTTTGGCATCCATATAGCTGAATACCGATTGGCTAAGTATATTCGCAAACGAAACGGATAAAATGCCCAGCAATACAATCACGATAACCAGTTCGATCATGGTAAAAGCTTTCTGCTTTTTAATCACACTCACTAGAAATTGCCTTTGTATACACTGAAAACAAATTGGCCATTGTCCGGTGAGGTCACAGTGATTTGAATTCGCTTAAGATCTCTGGCGGTAAAACCTTGGTCCGCTCCCGCATAACTCACCGATACATTGGCGCTAAAATTATCAAATCCATTTCTGATATTTCCAAGTGCATCTCGTGGCGGTGATTCGTTGAGATTATTATAATCATCGACATCGTCAAAAATGGCGCGAGTTTCCCCCGGTTCACTGGCTAAGGTATTACTACAGATTGGTTGAGAAGCCTGATCACAACCAAACTGATTGCCAATGGGAGAATTTTCATCAAATCGTTTTAACGAAATTTCTTCTAAATAAGCCTGAGCTAGTTCAGCCGCTTTTACCTGGATAACCGGTGAAACCGAATTAACTTGTGTTGAGGTGTAAATACCGGCGAACATTACCATCGCGATACTGGTAATAATAATGGTGATAACCAGTTCAACCAAGGTAAAGCCACTCAAGGCGCTTAAGCCGTGCAAACCACTTCGATGAGTCTGAAAATGGGTCATTGATGTATATAGCCACTCGCTTCAAAGAAAATTTGTTGAGTGGTTTCGGCGGTGACGTTAAGCACCAAATAATTAGTGGTACCTAATTGGTCAAAATTAATGGTCGATGCAGGCGATAAAGTGACGGCGTTGTCGATGGCGATTGGATAGCTTGAATTGCCAACCGATAACGAAATACCATCGGCCTGCAGGTCTATTTGATTAGTTTGAATAATTAAAGAAAAAGTTCGCTCCGAATCATTCATTGATAACTGTTGGGCGAGTCTGGCGCTGGATATTACTTGGTCAATAACTGTATTTTCTTTATAACCGGCGGTTGAGGTAAATTTTGAAAGGACGTAGCTTGACAGAATGCCAAGTATTAACAAAGTAATGACAAGTTCAACTAAAGTAAAAGCCGTTTGTTTAGCAAACGGCTTTTCTATTTTCATGATCTAAACTTAACAGTCGGATACATCTATCGCAACTATCGGCGCTACACCGGCACCTGCTTGATCGTAAGTAACCTCGCAGGTGGTCGATCCGACATAAATAAAGGTAGTCGTTGTGCCAGCCGATGACGCGGTGACATCACCGCCCGTTCCAATCAAATCGACGATCTCTTCGATACCCCCAGCAGTCGCATCAGGATAACCGTTAAAGATGTCAACCGTATCACCAGCACTGTTATAGGTCACAGTGGCTGTTCCAGTGGCATCGTTTTCGGTACCATCGATCAAGGATTTAGAGTAAACCAAAGTGGCCGCTCCTCTAATCGCACCTTCGACACCTTCTATCACGGCACCTCTTGCGTCAGATTGTAAATCAACAAATTTGGGCACCGCTACCGCGGCCAACACGCCTAAAATAACGATCACCACAACTAACTCAATCAAGGTAAAACCTTTAGAATGTTTGAACTTCATATTTCCTCCAAAAAATAACCGAATTCTTGCGGCTATTTGTTATGTTAAATGCTTGAAAATAAACCAAATTAAGGCCGTTATTAAAAGTTTAGTCGAGTTCTGGGAATTTGCCAGAAAATATTCTTATTTATCGGTTAACCTCAACTCGGGATAAGAGTAGCCAGTAATCCCTTACAGTATCAGATGAAATAAGGGTTCATCGGCCAGTATCAGTATTTTGGTGACTATAAAGGCAAGTCTGTGCGTGAATAGCGAGCGATTGAAAGCAAACTTAAC
>CAZOBX010000293.1:0-6491 GCA_964578045.1 uncultured Kangiella sp.
ATCAAAATACAATACGGGCAACAGTCTTGCCAAAGCACAAGAATTTGAAAAAGCAATTGAGAGTTACGACCAAGTTCTACAAAAATCACCAAACCATGAAGATGCCTTGTTTAATAAGAAAATCGTCGAAGAGTTATTAAAGCAGCAACAAGAAAAACAAAAGCAAGAACAGCAAGAAAAGGATCAGGAAAACAAAGAGGAGCAGGGATCAGACTCAGATTCTGAATCTCAATCTGAACAGGATTCTGAAGAAAATACCGAACAAGAGGAAAACTCAGAACAAAAAGAATCCGAGCAACAATCTGAACAAGAATCAGCACAACAGGCGAAAGAGAAACAAGCGCAACTGTCGGAAGACCAGCGAGATCAAAACGAGAAAGATCAAGCGTTAGAACATTGGCTGGAAAAAATCCCTGACGATCCAGGCGGTTTATTACGTCGCAAAATGTATCGCGAATATCAGCGCCGTGGACGCCAACAAAAGGAAAAGAAAATCTGGTGATAAATATGAACCTGAAAACATTCATTGAACACGAAACATACTTAGCTCAAATAAGTTTGTTCCTATTGGTGGCTTTTCTTTCAATCGTGCCTTTTAGTGCGAATGCGAAATTAACTCAGTCTATAGACCGTACTGAGATCCACGCCGGTGAAAGTTTTTTGTTAACCCTTCAAGTCGATGAAGATACCGGCGCTCAACCGGATCTATCTTTGATCCCTAAAGAATTCACTATTATTTCCAATAGCCAATATTCTCAGATGAGTTATGTGAATGGTCGCAGTAGCATTATCAAGGGCTGGAAAATAAAGATGAGTACCTTGAAAACGGGTAAACTGACAATCCCTCCCATCACTGTTGGCAACGAGCAAACTACGGCGATCACTTTATTAATAAAAGATACCAGTGACCGAGTCGATCTTAACGGTCAGAAAAAAGCCATCTTTTTAGAATCCTCAGTTGACCTAGATCAAGTTTATGTTCAACAACAGGTATTATTGACTGTCAGACTATTTAGAGCTGTTAATACCCACTATGCCAGACTTACCGAACCAACGGCGGGTGACAGCATTATTGAAAAACTCGGCGATGATATACAGTACGATAAGATGATTGATAATACCCGTTATGTGGTCACCGAAAGACGTTATGCAATTTTTCCTCAGCAAAGCGGACAATTAAATATTGACGCGATTAATTTTACTGCGGATGTGAACGACCCGGGTCGTGGCAACCGAAATCGTTTTCTAAATACCACTCGACCGATTAGCGTCAATAGCAAAAAAGTCGAGATCCAGGTGAAACCTCAGCCTGGCACCGCATCCAGCCCCTGGTTACCAGCCAGCGAAGTCGTACTGGCTGATAAATGGACACCTTTAACCAATGACCTAACCGTTGGAGAACCGGTGACCTGGACTTTGTTATTGTACGCGCAGGGACTCAGTGAATCGCAGTTACCAGAAATCACCCTGCCGAAAGTAGATGGTTTGCAATGGTATCCGGATACGCCGAGAAAAGAACGTCAGGTCAATGACAAAGGGATCTTAGGTCAGCGCGTCGAAAAATTAGCGGTTATTCCATCGAAACAAGGAAAAATCACTATTCCGGAAATACAAATGAAATGGTGGGACACTAAAAGCAACTCGGAAAAAATTGCGACCATTCCTGCCAGAACATTTAATATTCTTCCTGCCGAAGCGACAGCAAGCAAT
The DNA here is from genome assembly GCA_964578045.1 of uncultured Kangiella sp. Taxonomy (GTDB): domain Bacteria; phylum Pseudomonadota; class Gammaproteobacteria; order Enterobacterales; family Kangiellaceae. The sequence goes on from CAZOBX010000293.1 coordinate 1,711, forward strand.
GCCAAACCGCCACAAATGATTGGCCCGACCGTTGAAACAAAAACAATTGTTGACGATTCGCAAACTCAGCTTTGGAAAGTTATTGCGGCAGCCGCTTTAATTTTGTGGTTGCTCACCTTGCTAGCTTATTTCAAAAAGAATAATCCGCCTGCCGCACACAGACAAAGGCGAACAGTTCAACCAGTCGATAAATTACAATCTCAATCGTCAAAACACAAAAACCTGGTGCAAGCGATAAAACTGAATCAAATCGATAAAATTGAAACAAGCATACTAGAATGGACTTCAAGTCTCGTTACGACACCTATCCATTCTTTAGGTCACTTGATTAGTCAAATCAAAGATAGCCAATTGATCGAAAAATTGAACCAATTGCAATCACAGAGATATTCGGCAAGTAAGACGGACTTTCATTGTGAAATTTCAAAATCAGATCTAGAAACTATAGTGAGTGAATTGACACGACAAAAGGACAAGCGCCAGGAGAGACAAATTCCTGCTCTTTATGCTCGTTAGTCATCCAATCAATGCCTCATGAAGTTGATGACTGAGTTGTAAGTAATTTTTTGACTTGACCAATAAACTCAGTCTGTCTTTGTTTTCACTGTGATAAGTTGCCAATAGTTCTTCTTCGGGCATTTTAGCGAGCCATTCAATGGTTTTTTCTGTCCATTGCCGATTCGACACTTCTCCAACCAAAGTAATCAAAACGCAGTTTGTAGTCACGCTTAAATGATCATCGATAAAAATTTTAATTATCTCTTTATCGGAAGGCTGCGCCCTATCGCTATTTGAGTAATTTAGAATTAGATGATGTCGCCCTTTGACCTGACAAGTTAATAATAGATCAAAACCTTTTGAAAACAGTTGTTCAGTGAGCCATTCCAACCGAGATACCGATAAAGATTCAGGAGCAATAATTTGAGTATTATTTATCTCATACACAATCGCCTTAACCGGTACTTCCGGCATGCCTTGCATACTAATTAGGGTGCCAGGATGTGCTGGCTGCCCAGTACAACGCACCGTCACTGGAATTTGATTTTCTTCCATGGGTTGCATCACTCTGGGGTGCAACACTTTTGCGCCAAACTGCGCCATTAAAAGTGCCTGCTGATAACTGAGTTTAGCCAGCTGGCGGGCGCCAGAAATCTCTCGGGGATTAGCGCTAAAAACTCCCGTTACGTCAGTCCAAATTTCTAACTGTTCCACTTGTAATATAGCCGCCAGATAAGCGGCGGAAGTATCTGATCCTTCGCGCCCCAGTAAAACCGTGTCATTGGAGGAATCAGAGGCAATAAATCCCTGAGTCACGATAATGGTATCAGCGCTATCAGTATTGCTTCTTAAGCTGTCCGCGATCGCCTGCTTTGGCTGATAACTACAAACCGCACTGGTATAGTGATGCCATTGATCAGCTTGATCGTCTGATTTCAAAATCTCGCGAGCATCTTGCCAGTGCACATTAATGCCTTGCTTAGAGAGAAACGCCGAACCGATGGTGGTTGATAGTAACTCCCCAATCGCTAAGATTCTTGCATGTAGTTTGGGGTTAATCTGTTTAGCCTGATAGATAGTCGAACAATCAAGCTCCAATTGGCTAAACCAGGGGCTAAGTTGATTATGGAGATCTAGCCCAAGTTGACTGGCAAAACCTAAATGAAGTTCTTTAAGATGATTGATGGCTATTGGGTGCACACCCGCCAAAGCTTGGTGAAGCAGCGCCTCTAATAAGTTAGACACATTTTTTAAAGCCGATAATACCAATAGTGGGCGCCGGCCATTGGCCAAATGACGTTGAACTTGATCAGCGATGGTCTGCCAGTGAGCAACTTCTGCAACACTACTCCCACCGAATTTAAGTACCACCTGAACTACTTGCATTTAGCCCCTTAGATTATCTTTGTCAAACATTGCAGCCGCACTTTAGCATTTAATGAGTGATCGGGTAATACATTACTGCGAGTTTAAATAGAAAAGAGCTATACCCGTTCCACCTCAAGATGCCGGTTTCAGCAAGGCTAGAAACTGCCCTATTTGAGGCATGGAATTTTTCGGCTAGTCATTTATGTCCAAGGATGGACTGTATGCAGGAAATGCAAGGAGCAATTTCCTGTCTAGCTAGAAATTTCATAACAAAGAAGAGGGTTGTTTATCGCCTCGCCTAAGAGCGCCTACTTTTGGTGTTCAACTTTCCTAGCTGAGCACTGAAGCCTGCATCTTGAGGTGGAACGGGTATAGACCCTAATATATGTGGATCTATCCAACATTTATGCTGCTAGACATTCTGGTTTTTTCGATCGCACCGTCTGCTACCAAGGTCTCATAGTTGTAGACGCTATTTTTTCCATGCTGTTTAGCATAATAAAGCGCTTTATCAGCTGAATCCAGAATAGCCGGAGGATAATCCGTTTCGGTAATTCTAGCGTAACCGATACTCACCGACACTTTACCCACCAACGGAAATTGGTGCTTTGAAATCGCTTCTCTGAATCGTTCTAAAGTGTCAAATGCTTGTTGTTTAGGGTGGGGCTCAAGAATAACTACAAATTCTTCGCCGCCAAAGCGGAATATATAATCGGTTTGGCGAAAACATAATTTCATTTTGTGAGATAACAACAGTAGCACCCCGTCACCAAACATATGCCCATAACTATCATTAACACGCTTAAAATCATCGATGTCGATGATGGCGAGCCAGGTTTCCGAGTAGGGCATGAGCGAGCGTTTTTCTTTATCACTATCGCTCTCAACCAGGCGTATTTGATTATTACGTTGTATTTGAAGTAGGCGATCCAGTTTTTTGTCAAAGGTTCGACGGTTAAACAGCCCAGTTAATTTATCTCTTTCACTTTCATTAAGAATAAATAGATAGTTTTCATAGATTCTTATCATGCCTTCAAGCAATTTAACCTTATCCGATAGGTCCTCTTTAGATATGATATTAAGGGCCGCGACGACCTTTGTACCACAGCTTATTGGTATAATTAATCGATGCAGACATTGATTCTTTTCAAACCGGATCGGCAAACCAGAGTTCATGCATTTTTGAATATCGTCATCGCGCGTCACTTTCTTGTGACTGTCGGTCCATTCGATATTATTGGATTGGTTTTGATTTTCTCGCAGGCTGAGTAATAAAACTTCTTCAAGCGTAGTCGTATATCCATCATCTACCAATCGATAGATGCCAATTTTATTCACCGGTATCATCTCGGCCAAAGTTGCCACTAAGCTATATTCTAAAGAATCAACATCACGCTGATTAGTGATTTTGATCACAGACTCCAAGATAGAATGATCCATGCTTATGTCCTTTTAAAGCTCATAGACTACAACTATAGCGCGATTAATGAGACTTTTGTCACATATATAAATATGTAATATAAGTCGGCTTTTATATAAACTAATCACCCTGATTTTGTATACCCTGGTTGCGATATAAACAGAAAGGCGTCGACAATAGAACCTGGTTAATCCACAAAAACACACTGAATGCCAAAAATAATATTGCGAGTTAAAAGAGTGTTTTTTAACAAATAACTTCAAACATTCAGCTACAAGCTAAGCAATTTAAGGTCCGCAAAAAAGCGGCTATCAAAGTTGTCTTTTATTCCTGAAAATATCCCATATTGTGCTTTACATTAATCGCCTTCATCTATATATTGTGTATCTATTAGTGAGATAACTACCAGATATAGTATATTGTTGATTTCTAAAGAAATTTAGTTATCCACTCGTTTTATACCTATTGTCCACTGGTTATTAACAAAGTTATGCATCAATTAATGCCTAAACGGTTTATTTTAAGCAGCGAAAACGTTCCATAAAGACACTTGGGATATCGCCTTTTTTAATGACAACCATATTTAACACACATAATATTTTACAACAAAAAAAACCAGAATAAGTTTCGAGTGATATCACCTCAAAGGTGTAAATTCGGAATAACAGTATTCAGAGGGAAACTGTTAATGACAGCATCATTAAAGCACGCAAAAACATCTGAAAATTTCCAAATCGATTTTCAAAATACATCAGTCGATATTTGGCAAACAAAATACCAGTTAAAAAGTAAAGATGGCGAAGCAGTTGATCATTCAATTGATGAAACCTACCAACGAGTAGCAAAAGCCATCGCAGAAGTAGAAGACCAAGATAAACAAGACTCCGTACATAAGGACTTTCTTTGGGCGCTAAGGCATGGCGCTATCCCAGCCGGTCGTATTATGTCTAATGCCGGTGCGTTAGCGCATAAACCGGCTACTTCGACCATTAACTGTACGGTGTCTGGCACCATTATTGACTCGATGGATGATATCCTGGAAAAAGTCCATGAAGCCGGTCTTACCCTAAAAGCCGGTTGCGGGATTGGTTACGAATTTTCAACTTTAAGACCAAAAGACGCGTATGTGTCTGGCGCGGGTGCGTATACATCAGGTCCTTTATCCTTTATGGATATATACGACAAGATGTGTTTCACGGTTTCATCAGCCGGTGGACGTCGCGGCGCTCAGATGGCAACGTTTGATATTAGCCATCCTGATGTATTAGATTTTATACGCGCCAAAAGAGAAGACGGCCGACTTCGTCAGTTTAATTTATCATTGTTAATTACCGATGAATTTATGCAAGCCGTTATCCAGGATGAAGACTGGAAATTGATATTTCCGCTCACCGAAAAAGAAATTGAATTAGATAACATTGATATTAAAAATGAAGCTCAAGTGGTTTGGCGAGAATGGCCGATTTTGGATGGCTATATATCCAATAATGTTGGT
>CAZOBX010000293.1:6501-6891 GCA_964578045.1 uncultured Kangiella sp.
CAGGTCGCTTGTCGAGTTCATAAGACCATTAAAGCTTCAAAGTTGTGGAACTTAATCATGTCGTCCACTTATGATTTTGCGGAACCGGGCTTTATTTTAATTGACCAGGTCAACGACAAAAACAATAACTGGTTTTGTGAAAACATTCGAGCAACCAATCCCTGTGGTGAACAACCTTTGCCTCCTTATGGTTCCTGTTTGTTAGGTTCAATCAATCTGACTCGATTTGTTAACAGCCCTTTTACCGAACAAGCAGAGTTTGATTGGGACAAATTTAAAAAGGTCGTCAAGATCTTCACCCGAATGTTAGACAATGTGGTTGAAATTAATGGACTGCCACTGATTGGTCAAAGAGAAGCCATTAATGATAAACGCCGCCATGGCATGGGT
>CAZOBX010000294.1:0-6857 GCA_964578045.1 uncultured Kangiella sp.
ATTGATCTGAAACCACTCAATTATTGAGTGGTTTTGTAATTTTTGAGACTACAATCCACATAATCCAGAATATGACTGAAGATACGGCGCCAAAGGAATGAGCTTCTTCCAATACATTGGCACCAATCAACTTCTCTGTCTCGCTATTAATTTGCCAAATGCTTTCTGCCACTAATTTTGTTGTTGTGATAAAAATAATCGCAAAATTGAGCAACTTTGATTTATTCCAGGAAAGCAGTGCACCTCCTATCAAATAACCGTGCAGTGCGCCGGACAAACCCACATACCAATTGATTTTCATCCAAAAGTGTAACATCAAAACATTGAGTAGCATGCAGAATATTAACAGACCACTTCTGCTTTTCTGCGACAATACTGGTTGATAAAATAAATCCATTAACCATAACCCAGCGATATTGAGCATCCAGTGATTCCAATTGCTGTGACAAAAATTTGCACTGAAAATTCGCCACCATTGGCCGTTGGAAACCTCTAGAGATTGATATCTTAGCCACTCAATGGAAACCGGTTCGAATATCATGACTAACAAACTGATAAAGGTAATTGCTAGCGCTAGACTATATTCTTTAGGATTGACAAAGACATCATATAGCGGGAGTTGTTTTATTTTATTGAGTTGCATGATGATTAATAATGAGTAACGGTTATCTGGTAATATGGAATTATATCCATTTTTTAATTGATTTGGGTAGTGCAGCGTGGTATCGGGTCCGTTTCCAGAGGCGTTAATGCATTATCTCTGTGAAAGGCCGTATCGCCATCATTTGCTCAATAGGTTATTAGTCTACACGGATGCATAAATGTAGCGGTAAAGGATTGGCCTGGAACAAAATCCTGACAGTCTTTTCATGGGTAAAAAAAAGCCCCTATTAAGGGGCTTTAATTAGCTTGATTCCTAAGCCTTTGTTTGTAACTAACACTTAATTTGGCTCCCCCTCCCCGACTCGAACGGGGGACCTGCGGATTAACAGTCCGTCGCTCTAACCAACTGAGCTAAGGGGGAATCATGCCCTCTGTAGGAGGGAGCGCCATAATAGTGGATGATTATGAGTCGGTCAACCATCAAACTCTATTTTTCTTAACTTTTTGCTATTCTTTATATTGGATGATCAAATTAGCCTAAGTATTTGATTGAAATTTGAACAATTTAGCATCTATTTGCTAATCTTGGCGAGAGGGGACAGTTTGCATAGACCGATCAAACGGAACGCGCCAAGAGAGTAAATAGGATTTTTTCCAAAGCGATTGGTGATTAAACCTGCTTCAATTGCAATTCATTCTGGGTATAATGCCCATTGATCTTTAGCTCGGACTTGTTCAGCAAAACATGAAACAAAATTTCAAACTTAAATCACCCTTTATGCCTGCCGGTGACCAACCTAAAGCGATTGAAAAGTTAATCGAAGGCTTGGAAGACGGTCTCAGTCATCAAACGCTACTCGGCGTAACCGGTTCGGGTAAAACTTTCACGGTTGCCAATATCATTCAAAAGACCGGCCGTCCAACAATTATTCTAGCGCCCAATAAGACTTTGGCGGCACAGCTCTACGGCGAAATGAAGGATTTTTTTCCGGATAACGCGGTGGAGTATTTTGTTTCCTATTACGATTATTATCAGCCAGAAGCTTATGTCGCTAGCAGCGATACCTTTATTGAGAAAGATGCATCGATAAATGATCACATTGAACAGATGCGACTGTCGGCAACCAGGGCCTTGTTAGAGAGAAAAGATTCGATTATTGTCGCCTCAGTTTCAGCAATTTATGGCCTCGGCGATCCCAAACAGTTTCATAGCATGGTGATGCATTTAAAGCCAGGAGATGAAATTAAACAAAGAGAAATATTGACCAAACTGGCTGAATTACAATTCACCCGCAATGATGTTGATTTACAGCGAGGAACCTATCGGGTCAGGGGAGATGTGATTGATATTTTTCCAGCCGAATCAGAAAGAAATGCGATCCGGATCGAGTTGTTTGATGATGAGGTTGATAACTTACGCGTTTTTGATCCACTCACCGGAGAAGTTTTTAAAAAACTACCAAGGGTCACGGTATATCCAAAATCTCATTACGTAACAGCCAGGCAGACAATTTTAGATGCGATTGAAGATATTAAGCTGGAATTAGTCGATCGTCTGAAGCAGTTTAAGAAAATGAATAAGCTCGTAGAATATCAACGTTTAGAACAGCGAATTAAGTTTGACATTGAAATGATGCAGGAGCTTGGTTATTGCTCAGGGATCGAAAACTACTCGCGTTTTATTTCAGGAAGAGCGCAAGGCGAACATCCGCCGACATTGTTTGATTATCTTCCCGACGAAGCTTTGTTAATTATAGATGAATCTCATGTCATGGTATCTCAAATTGGTGCCATGTATAAAGGCGATCGCTCACGTAAAGAGAACCTGGTTGAGTATGGCTTCAGATTACCCTCAGCGCTAGACAATCGGCCACTAAGATTTGAAGAATTTGAAAGACTGGCACCACAAACCATTTTTGTATCTGCAACTCCGGCAAATTATGAAATCGAGCGTTCCGCTGAGGTAGTAGAGCAAGTTGTCAGACCGACAGGATTACTTGATCCCGAAGTGGAAGTGAGGCCAGTTGGGACTCAAGTGGATGATTTGTTGTCTGAAATTAACCGGCGTGTGGCAGTAAACGAAAGGGTGCTGGTAACAACCCTGACCAAGAGAATGGCAGAAGACCTGACCGAATATCTAACCGAACATGGCGCTCGGGTGCGATATTTACATTCAGATATTGATACGATTGAACGTATGCAAATAATTCAGGATTTACGTAAAGGCCTTTTTGACGTGCTGGTTGGTATCAATTTGTTAAGGGAAGGCTTAGACATGCCAGAAGTTTCCCTAGTAGCGATATTGGATGCCGATAAAGAAGGCTTTTTACGCTCTGAAAGATCGTTGATACAAACCATGGGAAGGGCGGCAAGAAACTTGAGAGGTAAGGCAATATTATATGCCGATAAAATTACCGGGTCGATGCAAAGAGCGATCGGTGAAACCGAGCGACGTAGAGCCATACAACATCAATATAATCTTGATCACGGGATAACTCCTAAAGGTGTGGTCAAGTCGATTTCTGATATTATGCAAACCGGCGAGAAGTTTAGCGTATCTAATTTGAGCAAAGAGCGTCGAGTGGCGGAACATTCCGCTAAATATCAAGTTAAAACCCCCGCGCAGGCCAGTAAAGCCATCAAAAATCTTGAAAAGAACATGCTGGAAGCTGCCAAAAACCTGGAATTTGAAAAGGCAGCCAAAATAAGAGATGAGATCAGTTTATTGCGTGATGTGATCTTTAAATAGTCATAACGGGCATAAGTTTTGTTGTAAAACGTCTTTTTATTCTAGATTTTAATTTAATTATCACTCGTTAGTATTTGAAACTGTTGTAAAAAGGTGGTTCAATACATGAGTTATGCAGTAAAAACATTTACTGGCGTTTAGGGCTGACAGTTTAATTGTGTTAGTCTAACGGCATGAAATACAGGTCTTTTGAGAAAAATAAGCAACAATAATGAGTTACAACAATCTAACCAGTATTAGCAGTAGTAATACGGAATCTATTACTTTTGTTGATGCCGCGCCAGTCACTGAAGCGCTTTGTTTACTTGATCCTGCCATTTGGCCACAGTGGAGGCAAACGAATGATATCAAGGACATTATTTTTGAAGATCAGGAATTTCATAATCTAGATTTATCCCGATTAGACTTTTCCAATGTACAGTTTGTTCGTTGTCATTTCCATTATTGTAAATTTGAAGACACCAATTTAATCTCTTCTAATTTGACGGATTCAGACTTTATCCATTGTGACTTTAGTCACGCCAAATTGATTGCAGCGATTCTTGAAAATACGGCTTTTAGAAAATGCCAGCTAAACAACGTTAATTTTTTAACCGCTCAGTTTAAAAAAACCGTCATTGTTAACACCGACTTAAGTCATATCGATTTGCAGACAATCGATCTAAAAGGCATTACTTTGGACGGTTGTGATTTACGCAAACAAAATCTAGCCGGAAAAGATCTTAGTAATGCTAGTTTGAAAAGAGTTGATTTGCGGGGCGCTAATTTAAGTAAAGCCATTTTTAATCACGCCAACCTGACATCTGCATTGCTCGCCACAGCGGTGATTGACAAATGCCAGTTTAGGCATGCCAACCTGAGCGATATCAATTTATCTTCGTTAGACCTTTCTGGAGCCAACTTAGATTCAGCCAATCTTAGAGGTTGCAATTTAAGTGGTGCTAACTTATCCGACGTTAATTTATCAAAGGCCAATATCACCGACACCATTCTGTTTAATATCAACAGTATTGGCTGGGATATCAGTGGTATATTTTGTGATTTTGCGTACTGGGATCAAGGCGCAACTAATAAAACCTGTTATGCAGAAAATGAATTTGAAAGGTTATATGCGGAATTGCTAACTATCGATCTTAAGTATGAATTTCGCCTAACCGCCAATGAAATTGCCACCTTACCCATTTTAATTGAACATCTGCAGGCTTGCCATTGGGGAGTCGCACTACGTTTGAAATCAGTCAAAGATATCGCCGGCGGCGCTTTGGTTGAATTGGTTGTGGATGAGGTTGGTCATTATTCGATAAATGAGTTGGAAAATTCTCTTAAAGAAGAAGCGAGTCGGATTCAAAATGCTCAGCTAGCTTTGCGCGGCGATCGAAATATGCAAAAAGAGCTTAAAGAAGCAGTTGCTGGTATCAAAGACAAGTTTTGGCCCAGGTTGCTCGAACTCGCTGCGGAATATGAAGTTGATCAGGTACGAAATTTTTGTGTATTATTTATTGATTTAAAAGGATTTACTCAGTGGAGCGACGTCAAAATTTCGGAGCGAATGTCTTTGTTTAGAGGTCTGTTAAAACCCATATTAGCAAAATGGAATGCGAGTTATCCTAATATGGAAGGTGATTCATTAAGAGCGACTTTTCGCAGCGCTAAATCTGCGGTGGAGTGCGCCTGGATGACAAGGCACGTCTTGATGGCGGCAGAATTTGAATTGCGCATAGGCATTGATCTAGGCGAAGTGACTATCGTTCATAACGAAGTGACAGAACAATCTGACCTTGAGGGCACTGCGGTAAGCATGGCGTCACGTCTAGAATCCATGGCAGAACCGGGGCAAATATTTGTCTCAGAAAAAGTGAAACATTACGCAGAACAACAAACCAGTAAATTCCGTTTTATACCCAAAAAATCTCAGCTAAAGAAGAGCATTGGTTCTAAACTAGCCGGTGATTGGATGGAAGTTTACGAAATAGAACAAATACAGCCCAAACTTTAAATATTTATCCCGATTTTGTATCTGTCCGCAAGTTGAAAAGTTAGTCCAGCGCCTCAATCTACTCAATCTTATACCTTGATGCCGCCGTTGTCTTTTTCTAAAACGGCTAGACACCATCTGCGAAATTACAATAAATTGGCAAAATGCCAAGAATTTTACTAACTTTATAGCAATCACTAAGATTTTTTGCGGATATATTCTCCATGCTGGTCGAAAAAGACGTTGCTAGATTAAGTGTTGGTAACTATGTCGTCAGCATTGTTAAGCAATCGGGTTCTCATAAGCTTAAGCACAAGGGCTGGATCAACAGTTTGCACGCGATCGAAATCTTGATTGAAAAGGGTGTAGAAAGAGTTCTAGTTGATACCAGCAAGCGTCCTAATGGGGAAAAGCCGATTGATACGGCTCGAGATATTAGTAAAGAACTGAATACAAAATCACCGGCAAAGCACCCAGCTGAATCTAGTCAGAACTTAAACACTAAGACGTTTGCCGAATCGATCGACAAAGCCAAAGCGATATTTGAGGAATCCAAACAAATTCAAAGAAAATTATTCGATGATGTGCTGTGTGGACGTCAAATTGAACTTGAACCGATTGTCGAAATTACTAGGCAAACGACTGAAATCATTTTTGAAAATCCTGACGCTCTCGCCTGCATTATTAATATAAGAGAGAAAGATGAATATCTTTTGGAGCATTCGACGGCGGTTTCTATATTGATGTCGATATTTTCTCGCTATATGGAAGTGGATATGGCAACCACCAAAGAGTTGTCTGTTGGTGCTTTTTTACATGATGTTGGAAAAATAAAAATTCCTGACAAAATTCTCAATAAACCTGGTAAATTAACAGAAAAAGAATTCGATATAATGAAAACTCATGTATTGCATTCGGTTAATATTATCAATAAGATCCCAGCTATCTCCAAACTTAGTTTAGAAGTTGCAGCATTACATCATGAAAAATTGGATGCTAGTGGTTACCCTATGGGGCTACCGGCAGAAAAGATATCTCAATACGGTCGAATGATTACTATCTGTGATATTTTTGACGCGTTAACCGCTAACAGGGTGTACAAAGATGGGATGGCTCAAGTGAAAGCATTCGCTATTCTTAGAAATATGGCCGAACAAAAAATGTTGGATAATAATTTGGTCATTTGTTTTATCAAGTGTATGGGGGTATATCCGGTTGGCTCTCTGGTTAAACTTGAATCCAATCAACTTGCCGTGGTTGAATCGCGAAATTTAGACGATCCTATCAGACCTAAAGTAAAAGCTTTTTTTAACCTTAGTCAAAATCATTTCATTGCAGCCAGAAACATCGATTTGTCGGATGAAGATCACGAGAATATTGAAAAAGGTGTGCGAGCTGACGACTTTGACTTAGATATGAATAAAATCCTTGAGTTTCTGATGCTTGAAGGATAATTCAAGAAGTTATACCGTCAAAACTCACAAAGCGTAAATAAAAACCAAACACAGTCAAAAATTATCTCAATTAGGG
>CAZOBX010000295.1:0-1954 GCA_964578045.1 uncultured Kangiella sp.
ATCCAATACAAGCATCGGTAATACTCTGGCCAAAAACTTCCGCTTTTCCATCAACCAACTTTTGATTGCCTTCCTCTAAAAAGCTTTCAACCATCACACCAAAAATATCCTGATTGCCATTTTTGATTTGCTCGCAAATATCATCACAAACAACCAATTGACGCTTAAACTGTTTGCTGCTATTGGCATGACTAAAATCCACCATAACTTTTTTATTGAGGCCGGATTTTTCTAAAGTATTAGTTACTTCAGCAATATTCTCAGCATCATAATTGGGTGTTTTACCGCCTCTTAAAATAACATGACAGTCATTATTGCCTGCCGTTTCTACTATCGCGGAATGACCGAACTTGGTGACCGACAAAAAATGATGAGGACGGCTTGCTGCACTGACCGCGTCAATTGCGACTTTGATATTGCCATCGGTACCATTTTTAAATCCTACCGGGCAGGAGAGGCCTGAGGCTAATTCTCGATGTACCTGAGACTCTGTAGTTCTTGCACCAATCGCGCCCCAACACATTAAATCAGCAATATATTGTGGGGTAATCATATCCAGATATTCACCAGCTGTCGGTAATCCCATTTCGTTAATATCAACTAACAGTTTACGAGCGAGACGCAGTCCTTCGTTAATTCGACAACTATTATCCATATAAGGATCATTGATCAGGCCTTTCCAGCCTACAGTGGTTCTTGGTTTTTCAAAATAGACTCGCATAACGATTTCTAACTTATCTTTATACATTTCCCTGAGCACCAATAGTTTCTCTGCGTAAGCGACAGCGGCGTCCGGATCGTGGATTGAGCAAGGACCTATAATAACCAGCATACGCTGATTTTGATTATTAAGGAGATTATGAATGGCCCGCCGTCCGTTATAGACTGTTTTTATGGCAGAACTGGTGGCCGGAAATCTCTCCATTAACGCGATTGGTGGCAATAGCTCCTTGATCTGTTTTATCCGGACATCGTCGGTTTGGTATGGCATAGCTTAGTACTTAGTGAATGTTTAAAGCGGGTATCTATTGATTATTCTCTATCTGCCTAAGTAAAATAGCAATCAATATCAGGCTAATGAACTATTAGTTATACCGTGAATTTGGGTTGATCCTGCGATCAATTCAGTCAGAGAGGTTGGAACTAAAGGTTATAAACTTATCTAAAGTCTAGTATCATACGGCCTTTATGCTATCTGACTGAGCAACCCCATTGAGTAAAGTATCAACTATAAAATTTGACTGCAAAGGATTATCGATTGCGGCTGTAGTGAGTTGGGTGGTTGTAGCAAGTTTCAGTACTTCTGGGTTTGCCTCAGAGTCTTCAACTGAGTCAAGTTCCTCGACAGAGTCAAGATCTTCAACAAATACAGACTTGTCAGTAGAAAATACCAACCAGCAGCAAAATCAGCTATTCCAGTCACGCTTTCAATTTGATGCTCTCAACAAAGCTGATCTGTCGATATTTGATTCTTGTCCGAATAGCTCGAACCAGGCAAACAAACCCAATCCGCTTGCCAAAATCGAGTATTATTCAGCCGGCCAAACGGAAAACTCGAAAAGTGATAAAGTGATCCTGTCCGCTGATCGAGTCCCTGAAAATAGCGAAACCAAAACCCGACTAGAAGGTCATGTCACCATGGCTAGCGCGGAGTCTTTGTTAAAGGCTGATGTGTTAGTCACCGACAATATCGAGCAGACAATAACGGCTATCGGTAACGTTTCCGTGGAAAGCAAGGATTCTTTGTTAATGGCCGACAAATTTAAAGCTGATCAAAAATCCGGTAGTTCGGAACTGACCGATGTGAAGTTTCATTTTTTTATAAATAATGCCAACGGCCAAGCTGAATCGATTACATTTGATGATAAAAGTGTCGCTATTTTAAACGATTTGACTTTTAGTACTTGCCCAACCAATGATGATAGTTGGCGTTTTTCTGCGAATGAATTAAAGC
>CAZOBX010000295.1:1964-6807 GCA_964578045.1 uncultured Kangiella sp.
GATCAAGCGTCAGGCTGGGGAGAAGCCTGGGGAATGTGGCTAAAGGTGCAAGGAATTCCGGTATTTTATTTTCCCTATCTTAATTTTCCTATAGATGCCCAAAGAAAGTCAGGCATGTTAACGCCTGCGATAAGTAACAGTGATCGAAACGGTCTTGATATTTCAATCCCGGTTTATTGGAATATTGCGGAACAAACCGACGCAACCTTTTGGCCAAGGCGAATTCAAAACCGAGGAAATCAGTTAGGCACGGAATTCCGTTATTTAACCGAAAACTCAATGAATAAACTGTCTTTCGAAGTCTTAGCCGACGACCGTTTGTTGACCGAGTTGTTGGCCTTAGAACCCTCTTTGGGGGATGGACTTTACGGTTTGTCGGAGGACCGTTGGGCGATATCTTTTACCAACCAAACCCATTTTAATGAAAATTGGTCAGCCTCTCTCGATGCGAGTAAGGTGAGTGATCGAGATTATTTCAGAGATTTAGGCGCCGGTCTTATCAGTCCCAATAGCACCAATAGTCAGTCACAGTTATTAAGCCAGGGAAGTTTTCGCTATCAGGATGATATCTGGTTGGTGTCATTGCTGGCAGAATCAACCCAATCATTGGTAGGTGATGAACCCTATCGAATTTTGCCAAGCGTGAATTCCAGTGCAGATTATTACCATATCGACAGTGGTTTACATTGGCAGTTTGAGAGCGATATTACCAATTTTTCCCATAACGATAAGGCGCTGACAAAGGGGGCCAGGATCAACCTGAAACCATCAGTTAGTTATCCCATGCAAAATTCCTACGCTTGGTTTAGACCAAAATTAAGTTATCAGATAAGTCGTTATCGTCAGGACAATTTGCAGTTGACGGAAACATTAGAGATAAATCGAAATTTGCCAATATTGAGTCTGGAAACCGGTCTCTTTTTCGATCGGTCAATCGAATGGAATGCTAATGTGGTCACCCATAGTTTGGAGCCAAGACTTTTTTATGCCTATATCCCTTATCGGCAACAAGCCGAAATCAATAATTTTGATAGCCGTTTGCCAGATTTTTCTTTTTCGCAACTTTGGCAGGCGAACCGTTTTGCCGGTGTGGACAGGGTAGGTGATACCAATCATATTGCGCTGGCGTTGACCAATCGATTTGTTAAAGATAAAAACGGAGAGGAGATGTTGTCATTTTCCCTCGGTAGAAAATACTACTTTGATGACCGGCAGGTGCAGCTCTCCCCATCAACCGTCACCCAAACCAATGATTATTCTCCTTGGCTGTTTGAACTCAGTTATAACGCCAGTGAGACACTGGAGTTTTCTGGGTTTATCGAATGGAGTGATGAAAATAATGCCGATAACTCGCAACGTGGAACCAATTTGGCTCGATCCCGAGTAAAATTTGAACCGATCCCGGATCATATTGTCAACTTATCTCACAGAGTTCGGAATAAAGATGGTTTTTCTAACGAGGAAATCGATTTATCCTTTGCGTGGCCGATAAATGACGAGTGGCGTTTGGTCGGTAAATGGTATAATGACTTGGAATTGGACCGAACGGCGGAGACTGTATTTGGTTTTGAATATGAGTCCTGTTGCTGGGCGATTAGTCTCGTCTCACGTCGTTATCTGGATGTAGGCCTGGACGCTGCAGGCAATCCCCTAACAGGCGCCGGGCTGGATGATGAATTTAACAGCGGGATTCAATTGCAGTTTGTGTTTAAAGGGTTAGGAAGCCCTGGACAAAAAAGCGTCTCTCAGCTATTGAGAAATAGCATTAGAGGATACCAGTCTCGTTTTTAGACCAAGTTTTAGAAAGTCATTTTGTCATTGTTTTTAATAATAAGTTAAGTATTAAGCTGGTTTATATATGAATAGAGTGTTAAGTAGTTCCCTAAGTTTAGTTTTATTTTTTGGCGCACTGGGTGTAAAGAGCGAGCCAGAAATGATCGACCGGGTTATCGCCGTTGTCGATGAAAATGTTGTTCTTGAAAGTGAATTGGTGAGACGAGCAAATTCAATCGTTAATCAAATCAAAGAGAGAAAACAAACAGTTCCCGCGATTAAAATTTTGCGCAAGCAAGTACTCGAAAGACTCATTATTGAGTCGCTTCAACTTCAAATGGCAAAAAGAGCCGGGGTTAGAGTGGATGATCTCACTTTAACCGCAACAATCGAAAAAATTGCCGCCGGCGCTAATTTATCCGTTGATCAATTCAAAAAGAAACTTGAGCAGGAAGGGACTGCCTGGTCTCTATTCCGTGAAGACATGCGTAATGAAATCATGATAAGTCGTGTCGTTAGCGGTATGGTTCAACGTCGAATACAAGTCAGCGAAAAAGAAATTGATAATATCGTCGCTCAAATGGACAAAGAAGGCGAAACTAGAACTCAGTATCATTTAGGTCATATATTACTGGCTTTGTCTGAAAGCGCCACACCCGAAGAAATAGCCATTCAACGAGAAAAAGCCAAAAAAATGATTGATGCTCTGCGTGACGGTTCAAATTTTGAAGAGTTCGCGATTGCACTTTCAAATGGCCCCAAATCTTTGGAAGGTGGCGATATGGGATGGCGAAGTATTACTCAATTACCTACTTTGTTTGCCGGTACAGTAAAAAATATGGACGTGAATGACATTAGTGAGCCTTTGCGAAGTGGTAGTGGTTTGCATATTCTTTACTTGAAAGAGAAAAAGGGCGGTTTGCAAGCTCAAATGGTGGTGCAAACCCATGTTCGACACATTCTAATAAGCCCCGATGCCATTACCTCTGATCAACAAGCACTGGATAAATTAAAACTGGCTCGCGACCGAATTGTGGCCGGTGAAAAATTCGAAGACCTTGCGTTAGAGTTTTCTGACGATAAAGCCAATGCCGCCCAAGGGGGGGATATGTCCTGGGTTGATCCGGGAACCTTTGTACCTGAGTTTAGCGTGGTTATGGATAAACTGGAAATCAATCAACTTAGTGAACCGGTTAAAACGCAATTCGGCTGGCACTTGATTGAAGTGTTAGGCAGAAGAGACCAAGATCAAACAGAAGAAAAAAAGCGAGATCGTGCCTATCTGATCTTATCAAATCGTAAATTTGAGGAAGAATCTCTAACCTGGCTTAGCGAATTGAAACATAAAGCGCACATAAAGATACTGGATTGAGAGTAATCAAACTCGGTAAATTTTGAGTCATATCCTGAATTATGAGTCCAATACTTCCCCGCATTTTGCTGACCATGGGCGAAGCTTCAGGCGTTGGTCCTGAGCTATTAGTCAAAATCGCCCAGCAGGAGTTTGAAGCTGAAATCGTCGTTTTAGCCGATCAATACCTGCTATCTCAAGTTGCAGATGAGCTGTCAATGCCGCTGCAACTGACGCCTGTTGATTGGGAAAAATCACCCACTCGTCATCGCCAAGGTCGATTAAGTTTCGAAAATGTTCGTTTGCCTGCTGACGTTGTCGCTGGCCAATTGCAACCAAAAAATTCTGTTGCCATCCTCAATATGTTGTTTAGAGCAGGTCAGTTAGCGCTCGAAAAAACCGTCGATGCCGTTGTTACCGCGCCGGTGCACAAAGCAGTTCTTAATCAAATTGCTCCTGGTTTTTTGGGCCACACTGAATTTTTTGCCGAGCAGGCTGGGGTGTCAAAAGTTGTCATGATGTTAGCTACTAAGCAGCTAAGAATAGCACTTGCAACCACTCATATTCCCCTATCGCGGGTCAGTGACACGATCACTCACGAGCTTGTTGAGCAAACTATTGAATTAATTCACCGTAGTTTCGTCAAATTCGATTTACCGCAACCAAAAATTGCTGTCTGTGGAGTTAATCCACATGCCGGCGAAGACGGTTTGTTGGGATTGGAAGATAGGGATGTTATCGCGCCTGTAATCGTAAAATTGCAGCAAACAGGAATAGATGTTGAAGGACCTTTTCCATCAGATAGTTTGTTTACGCCGGCTAAAAGAGAAAAATTTGAAGTGTTTCTGGCGATGTATCACGATCAAGGGTTGCCAGTTGTCAAAGCCCTTGGTTTTGGCCAATGCGTTAATGTTACTTTAGGATTACCTTATATTCGCACATCAGTTGATCATGGTACCGCTCTCGATATAGCAGCCCAAAGAATTGCTTCGCCAGATAGTCTAAACTATGCCATAAACTATGCCATACAACTTGCCAAGGGTAAATTACCTCAATGAAGACATTCGATCCTTCAACGCATCGAGCGAAGAAACGATTTGGCCAGAACTTCCTGCATGATATGGGAATTATTGACCGTATCGTACACAGTATTCGAGTGAAATCTGAGGACAATATTATCGAAATTGGCCCAGGACTGGGTGCCATCACCAAGCAACTATTGGCGATCACAAAAAGCATTAACGTGATTGAATTAGACAGAGATATTATCCCTAAACTCAAATTTAATTGTGATGGTTTGGGTGACTTGAATATCATGCAAACAGATGCGTTAAAAGTCGACTACAGCCAATTTGCTGAAAAGGGGCCACTCAGGGTGGTTGGTAATTTGCCCTACAATATTTCTACGCCAATTTTATTCCACTTGTTTAAGTTTCTGGAACATATTCAAGATATGCATTTTATGTTGCAAAAAGAAGTGGTATTAAGAATGGTCGCAAAACCGGGTAGCAAAGTGTATGGAAGATTAAGTGTTATGACTCAGAGTGTCTGTGATACCAGAATGCTGTTTTTGGTTCCGCCAGAATCCTTTACTCCGGCGCCCAAAGTCGAGTCTGCGATTGTCTACCTGGCGCCACGAAAAGACAAGCTGGAGATTAAAGATCGAAAGCTTTTTAGTGCCATCGTGACTGAGGCATTTAATCAGAGACGGAAAACCTT
>CAZOBX010000296.1:0-6742 GCA_964578045.1 uncultured Kangiella sp.
ATGTTTCGGCCCTGCTCACGGAGCAAACCCAGAAGGGGACCTACGTCGCTACGCAAAAGATGCTCGGTGGGATCGCCACAAAAGATCTTCTCGCCCGGCTTCTTCCGGAGACGATCCTGGCGATTCCTTTCCCCAAGTCGATGCCACTTTCTCTTCTGTTAGTTTAAAACCACCCCATTCATACAAGCGTCGGGCGGAATCCAAACCTTGAAAAGTGGTTAGGTAAACTCGCTTGAATTTCTTTTCTTTAATGAAAGCCATCGCTTCAGAAAATAATCTTTTCCCAGCACCAGAACCACGTAAGTGATCGCGCAAAATAAACCAACGTAATTGCCCTAACACGCCATCCCGGTGATCGATAGCAATACCGCCTACCACTTTTCCTTCTTCTAACACTAACCGAACAAAATCCTGGTTTTCATCATAACGACTTAAGAATTCGCTGACGCCAGAACTAACAACCGATTCGTAATGATGGTCAAATCCCCACGTTCGAGCATAAAATTCACTCTGAATCGCACATAAGGTCGAAATACTGCCCGCTATGAAATCTGAAAAGATTAAGCTGCGAGCTCTATCTTTTGATAACTCTTGTATTGTTGATCCTACCGAATTAGACATTTTTTATATATCCTTTTTGGGTTTTATCGACTGATTTAGCATTTGCCAACCGCAAGAATAGTTTTCATTATCGAATTGATAAATCCGGAATTTAGATTACTTCTGTCAGTTAATAACCGATGCCAGATCATAGCGATGATCAAATCGGTTATTTCTATGAGGTTAATACTTTTACCCAATTCACCGCTGGTAATCCCTTGTTTAAGGATTTCCGTTAAGATCACTCTTCGCTCCTGGATTACGCCATGTTTAAGTGCAGACATTGCTTCCTGGTTACTTTGGGATTCAGCAATTATGCCAATCAGGATTATCCCGGACGGGCTATCTCTATAGGATTTAAAGAGCTTGTTGAGTAAGTAGCGAAAATCTTGTTCAAAAACACCTGACTTTGATTGCAGACTTTCTTGCGGCACTAACCAGCGGTAGACTCTGATCATCATGGCAGCCTTAGAACTCCATCGACGATAGATAGAAGCCTTCCCGACCCCCGCATTGGCAGCCACTTTTTCAATAGATGTGGCGGCATAGCCATACTCAGCAACCAGCTTGGTTGCTGATTCTAGGATATTAGTCTCTGTTAAGAGAGATCTGGGTCTACCAATAGAAACAGATCTGCCAACTGAGCTTGGTTTTGAATTACAATCAGACTTCAAATCTGATTTTAAATCTAAATCCGATTGTTTTGACTCTTTCATCATTAACTAATCTCGACACCTATAAACACATACGATACTGAACGTATCGTATTGTTAATTTGCCATAATGTCAAGCTTTGTGCATGGCTATAGAACTAGGAACATTGAGGAAATCGTCTACATCGGCATTTGGCTCAGCATCCATATTGTGACTGGCACTATTAATTTCGGTCAGCTGCGATTTTTCAGATCAGAGTCATATGAATCGACATTTTAAAAAAACCTATGGGATAAGTCCCAAGCGATGGCTCAATAATTTGGCTCAATCCAAAATCCTTCTTAATTAATTTTCTTTTTGTTTTTACGGGCTAAAGCCGTGCTCAACAGCAAATAGGTGCGCAGCGAGTAATTTATCTGATTGCAGCGCTTTGTCAGACAAAATCTGCCTGCCCTGTAGCTACTCTAATTGCCGCCTCAGCCAATAAACGATTTGAGTTTAATGTTGGGAGTGCCGAATTTGAATCGCTAATAATTAATGGTATTTCGGTACATCCAAGAATAACGGCATCGCAACCTGCGCTTTTTAAGTTGCTGATTACCTCCTGAAAGTAAGCAACAGATTCTGGTTTAAAAACGCCATATACTAGCTCTTCCATAATTATTCGCCCGACTTCAGTTATTTCCTCATTCGGTGGACGTTGCCAATGCAAGTTCAAACTTTCTATTTTTTCTGGATAAACATTACTATTTACCAGCCACGTTGTTCCCAAAATACCAAGCCTTTTATAGTTGTGGGATTTGGCATTTTCCACAACAACCTGTGCTATATGAAGCCAAGGCAACTGCGAGCGTTCTTTCACATAATCAAAAGCCTGATGGATTGTATTATCAGGACAAATCAGAAAGTCAGCTCCTTGCATTTTCAGTTTTTTAGCCGAGGAACTCATTAGCTCACCTATTCCAGCTAAGTCGTTGGCATTTAAGCAATCTATATAATCCGCCAAAGAATGGGTGTGCATAGAGATTTCTGGATGAGCATGTTCTCCCAAAACTTTAGGACTCTCTGTGCAAATTGTTTTGTAACAAAGAGCAGCTCCCTCTGCCGAACATCCCACTATCCCAATATGTTTTGAAGAACTGTTCATTTCCAATTTTGCCTTCAGTTAACGCCTCAAGCAGCATCGCGTGTTTTGCGTATGCTGCCTTGACTGGTTAAAACTTTTGTTGTCAGCATATTATTTAAAATAATCTTTGGTATCAGGGCGTTTAAACGGAGAAATAAAGAAACGATCTAGCGTTGAGTTAAACATTGTGGGATCCGTAATAGGCGCCCAATGAGTTTGACCTGGAAATATCGCCAAATGAGAGTTCTTAATGTGTTGAAAAATTGAAAACGTATGTTCAGCAATAATCACATCTTTATCACCAGCCATAACCAGTACTGGAGCTTTGATTGACGTTAGCTGATCATTTGAAATCTTGGGGTCACTAAATAGCAGTCCTACTAATTGTTTAGATAATCCCCAATCACTTGATGTGTCATTAATAGCAATCATTTCGTCGATATGTCTATTTAAAACATTGACACTTTTAATTGCATAGGGATATGCAGAATGTTTAGGGGGAAGAGTATTTGCGCCCATTATAGCCAGTTTATTGATAAGCTCCGGATGCTGAATAGCTAACTTCAACCCAATTACACCACCGTCGCTCCAACCGAACACATTGACTTTCTTTAGTCCAAGATGTGAAATTAAAGAAAACCAATCGTCGGCCATCCCTCCATAAGTCAATTTCATTGTATTTAGATCACTTTTTCCGTGACCACGACTATCGGCAACTAGAACTTGGAATTTTTTTGAAAAATATTTTATTTGATGTTTTAGACTAACAATACTTTGTTCGTTACCATGAATAAGCACCATGGGTTCACCATTGCCATAAAGTTCATAATACATTTTGATGCCATTGATATCTGCATATTTTCCAATGGCTCGATTTGCACCATAGGATCTCTGAAAGGATGAATTAGTCTGGGAATAGCATTGAAAACTCAAAGTAATTAGTGCAATTAAGAGAAGTAATGATGATTGTATTTTTGATGTTAACAAATTTCTGTCTACTCCTATTTGTAATTTTAACGCTGATTGAGCGCAGCAAACGACACTAAAATGACGTTTTCTACTGCACCTACAATTAATATTTATTTAAATCAACAGTTTACAGAAATTCTCTTAATTTTCAATCAAGATTATATGCACTAAACAAATATAATGCGCGGACGGGATTTAATAAATACATATAAATCAATAGGTTAAAAGATAATAAAAGTGGAAAGTGCGCTTATATTCGTTGAATCTGCCACTAAATCCACTTTCCGGAGGTCATTACATCCTAATTTACAAGCCTGACCAAGGCTTTTAAGAGCTAAAGTCTAGCTTGCACAATCGTTCTATAACCTAATTACTCAAAAAGCTAAACTCTCCCTCTTATTCAGTAAACGTCGCAACGATAGCAAAATTTTCGCTATTGCTGGCAAGATGAAATGGGGCATCCAATGTTAGAAATCAACAATCTAAGTAAAACCTACGATAACGGCGTTCGCGCTTTGGACAGTGTAAGTTTAAGCATCCCCAAGGGAATGTATGGCCTGCTTGGCCCCAATGGTGCGGGCAAATCCTCGCTGATGCGGACCATTGCCACGTTACAAGATGCTGACAGTGGCTCGGTGGTCTTCGATGGTATTGATGTGCTTAACAATCCCATTGAAATACGCAAACGTCTGGGCTATTTACCCCAAAACTTTGGTGTTTACCACGGCGTCCCGGCCTTTGAATTACTGGATCATTTGGCCATATTAAAAGGTCTAATCAACAAAAAAGAACGCAAAGAAGTAGTTGATGGGTTATTAGCTCAAACCAATCTATTCCAACATCGTAAAAAAGCGGTGAGTGGCTTTTCCGGTGGCATGCGACAACGATTTGGTATCGCGCAGGCCCTATTGGGCGATCCCGATTTACTGATTGTCGATGAACCTACCGGAGGTCTGGATCCAGAAGAGCGAAATCGTTTTCATAACCTGCTAGTGTCATTGGGCGAAAAAAAGGTCATTTTGTTATCCACTCATATCGTTGATGATGTGACTGAGTTATGTCCACAAATGGCAGTACTCGCTGCAGGTAAGATATTGAGCCAGGGTAATCCACTCAACCTAATCGAGCAACTCAACGGACAAATTTGGCGTAAAACAGTCACGGTTGATGAAGTCGATGAATTAGAAAAAGACTTACAGGTCATTTCAAAACGACTTTACGCGGGTCAAACCGTTGTACATGTTTTGGCGCCGGATGCCCCTCAGGGATTTGAAAGTGCACCCGCTAATTTAGAAGATGTTTATTTTTCAACCATTCACACCCAACGCGTCGCGGTTTAAGGAGAATATTATGCTTAGCAAAATGTTTCTATTTGAATGGCGATATTTTACCCGCCAACCGTCTTTTTATGTGTCTGCGATCATTTTCTTTAGTATGGCTTTTTTCGCCACTAGTTTTACCAAATTGGAAAGTCTTTTTGGTAGTAACGTGTTTATCAATGGCCCCTATTTTATCGGTCAAATAACAGGTATCTTGACTTTCTTCTCATTGTTTCTGGTGGTCAACTTTGTCGCCAGTACAGCAATGAGAGATCAAACTACCGACATGGCTGAAATTTTATATTGCAAACCCATCAATCCCTTAAGTTATCAATTAGGACGATTTTTAGGATCCTTTGCGATCGTCTTAACAGTGTTTTCGGTGGTGCCCTTTGGTCTACTCCTGGGCAGTTTAATGCCCTGGGTAACGGAAGGTAGGGTTGGCCCAACTAATTTATATTATTACCTGACAACCTTTGTTTATATCTCGGTGCCGACGATATTCGTTTTCGCTTGTTTGTTCTATGCCATCGCGATCCGTCTTAAATCGATGATGGCGGTCTATCTGACAGTGATTGCTATTTTCATCTTAAATGAAATCAGTGAGAGTCTATTTTTAGTGCAAGATGCACGTTCTTTAGCCTCGCTGTTAGATCCCTTTGCACTACGCACTTTCGCCGAAGTCACTCGATATTGGACCGTCTTTGAAAAAAATAACCAGTTGTTATCCCTTACCGGCGAATTATTGGAAAATCGTTTATTGTGGACTTTTGTCGGTTGCGGTGTGATGTTGATTTTCGGGCGTTTTTCTCAATCACTGATATTAACAAGCGATAAAATATCGAAAAATAGGTCTAAAAAACAACTAAAAAAGGAAGCGTTGGAAGATAAAGAGACGGGTCGACAAGACAATTTTATTTATCATAAAGGATACACCAATACAGCCTTATCGCATTTTTTATCTCGCACCTTGTTTGAAATCAAACAGGTTATTCTTAAGCCTTCGTTTATTATTTTGTGCAGCTTTATATTCTTGATAATGATTGCCGTATTATTTGAACCAAAAGGTATGTTTGGAAGTACTAACTTGCCCTTTACTCAAATTATGGTCCAGGTTATTCGCGGTTCGATGACGATTTTGAGTACCATCATTATTACTTATTATAGCGCCGAAGCAGTATGGCGAGAACGCTCCTCCGGAATGGGCGATATTATTGACAGCATGCCAGTGTTAAATTTGAACTTCTGGTTATCAAAAATAGTGGCAGTCTGGTTAGTATTGATTTCGTTATTGGTGTTTGGAATAAGTATCGGCATCTTATTCCAAATGAGTAATGGTTTTACTCAAATCGAATTTAATCAGTACTTCATTAGTTTATTCTATTTTACAGCGCTGCCATGGATGATGTTGACAGTCCTGGCGTTTCTATTGCAAATTATTAGCCCTAATAAATACGCTGGAATGTTTCTATTTGTCTTATTCATTATTTCAGGTTTGGTCATGGAACCATTAGGTCTCGGCCACAATATGTTTCGTTTTAGTAAATCACCGGCATTTATGTATAGTGACTTGAATGGTTTTGGCTGGTCGTTGTTAAGTCATAGTTGGTACATGCTTTATTGGGGCGCATTGTCGGTCGTTATCGCTATCGTGGGCTATGGGTTATGGCAGCGGGGAACTGCGCAGAGTTTGAAACTGCGAAGCAAAAAATTAGCCTACCAAATTGGTACAAGAGGAAAAATGGCACTTGCGCTGAGCAGCCTGATTTTTATTTTGAGTGGCAGTAATATTTTTTATAATACTCAAATCATCAACCAATACACCACTGGGCAGCAGCAGAATGAAATGTTAGCCAACTATGAAAAACAATATTCACAATACGCTGAGTCAGTTGTTCCGATCATCACTAAAATGAACGCCGCGGTGGATATCTATCCGCAACAACGTAAAGTAGAAGCGAACGTTGAGATTGTAGTGAATAACAAATCATCACAACCCATCCGACGTTTTTTGGTTGCCGTTTCAAACTATACACCAATAGAATTTTCGATGAAAATTAAAGGGGGTAAACTC
>CAZOBX010000297.1:0-6709 GCA_964578045.1 uncultured Kangiella sp.
GCGCTATTCTAGATTTTAAAGGCGCTATCGGGAAAACGCTTGAAACCGTGATTGAATTGGAAAAAGGGGAATTAGCCAAGTTAGCACATCTTTCTGGCAAAGATATAGCACATTTGATGCAAGCAAATTTCAAAGCAACCAAGTGGGCAAACGAGCTTTTTCCAATGATTAAATCATCGAATTAAATACCACCGATGGCAGATCAACATCAGCAAAAATAGTAGTAAATGTGAAAGTATAATAGACAAACGACTAGTATAAACACCTATCCCCCCAAAATAAAAACAAATTGCCGAATAAAGAATGATGAAAGTTATGCCAGACATTGACCTGGTAACGACTAAAGTATTGGCCTTGGTTTTTCAACTGAGGACCTTTGTCTGAGGCTATTGTTCATAACAGATAAACTGAAGGAGTTTGAGACCTCTCCGGATTCTTGCTTACTAGATAGACAAAATTTTGTCGAAAGTACTTTCACGGTGGTAGAATTGGCCGGACAAATAATTCGACCAACGGCTTTTAACTAACTATGAATATTCTGATTTTTACTACATCCGACGGGCCGATAAATATTATTCGGCCAGAGTTAGAAATCTTTATCGGCTTGGCTAAATGTGGTCATAAAGTAACCGTTTTAACCGATGAAAATACGGAGTACGCGGGGATTTTCAAACAAAATGGGGTAAAGGTCATCAACCAACAACCCAAAAAGAAAATCTGTTTTGAGTCAATCAAGGTCATCCGCGAAGAGCTTCGCCGAGAGCACTACGATATCGTTTATGCCACTAATTCCAAATCCATCCCCAATGCGGCATTTGCCTGCATTGGCTTTCCCGCTAAAATGGTCACTTATCGAGGTACAACTGGCGGCCTATATCGACACGATCCTACCGCTTATCTGACCCATTTGCACCCGCGGGTTAATGGCATAGTTTGTGTTTCCGAAGCGGTTAGAGTAGATATTCTCAAACGAGTATGGCACAACAAACAAAACGTGGTAACCATTCACAAGGGACACAATTTGGCCTGGTATAACAAGCCTCCCGCCGATCTCTCAGAATTTGGAATTAGCAAGGATGACTTCGTTTTGATCTGCGCGGTTAATGCCAGACCTAGTAAGGGCATTCCTGTGATGATTGAGGCTGCTAATCATCTAGCTGATCTGGAAAATATCCACTTATTGTTAGTTGGTAAAAATATGGAACAATATACAGATCTCATTAATCGCAATAAAATGAACAAACGGATCCATCTGCTTGGTTATCGATTTGATGCACCGGAACTTATCACTGCCAGCAATCTTTTGGTTCAGCCTTCGATTAGTGGCGAAGGTTTGCCGCGTGCACTGATGGAGGCGATGGGATATGGAACTCCGTCAATTATTACCACCGTGGGTGGTGGCAAAGAGGTGATTGAGCACGGTGTTAATGGTATTGTTGTTCCCGCTAATAATGCGTTGGCGATTGCCGACAGTGTGCGGGAGTTATATCACAATCCTAAGAGAATAGAGGAAATTTCGGTAGCCTGTAGAGACACGATTGCTAATAAATATTCCAATGAGAGAACGGTCATGCTTTATATTGAGTATTTTCAGCAGTTAATTGTGAAGATGTCCTAGGGCCTGTTGAACTATGAAAGATCAACAGGCCCTGCTGGATTAGGTTGTTAGTTAGAAAATTGGCTAATTTAAACTATAATTTGATCCATATTTCGATGTTCACAAAAATGGACCCCGTATTCTGTTATGAGAATTGTCATACTAATTAATCGAATTACTAAGCTGCAGGACTTTTGGAGTTTGTGGGTTACTCTATTGGTTGTAGCAGGTTTGTTTGCCAGCAATATCCATGCAGCGGAAAAAGAAAATCGAGTCGAGAATCAAGCGTCAGAGAAACTCATACTAATACTTGATGACAGAGACAAGCAAAAAGCCATCGGTCGCTTTTTATCGATTTATGAAGATCGCGATGGAAAAATGACCTTTGAACAAGTCAAACAGTTGAACCCTGGCTCATGGTTTCGTACTGACCGAGATGTGCCAAGTTTCGGTTTTACCGAAAGTGCCTTTTGGCTGCGATTCGTAATAGCCAATCAAACTCAAAACAGTAGAGCATTTTTACTGAGCATCGAAAACTCTGCGCTGGATCGCATTCACGTTTATTATGAGCAAAATGGTCAATCTCGCGTAGACTTCCTGGTTGGCGATAATTTTCCATTTTCTGCAAGGGAAATCTACCATCGAAATTTTATTTTACCGCTAGAACTGGCCGCTAATAATAGCGCAAAGGTCACATTGCGAATCACTAATCTGGGTGCCGTTCAATTTCCTATATTTATTCGAGATGAACGAGCACAGGCTGCCAATGAGCAAACGGAGTTGTTGGGATGGGGATTGTTTTTTGGTATTTTACTAGTGATGTCGCTGTATAATTTTATTCTATTTTTCGCTACCGCAGAAAAAACATACTTTTTATTCGCCTTGTACATACTCAGCATGACCGTATTTCAATTGGGTCTCTATGGCTTGGGTTTTCAGTACGTTTGGCCGAATTATGAAACCTTTAACAGTTGGATTATTGCGACTTCCGTCGGTTTACTCTATGCGTCGGGTAGTGCATTTATTCAATCCTTTATCAATATTAAACAGTTCAGTAAAGTGCAACATTATTCGGTCAATTTTATTATGTACCTGGCGTTATTTGGCAGCTTTATTGCCCCTTTTATTCCTTATCAATATTCGATGCCGGCTCTGACCATGATAGCCTTACCATTCTCGTCTTTGGGGGTTATTGTTAGCGCAACAGCATTGTATAATGGGCTTACCGCCGCTCGATTTTTTTTATGGTCGTGGATTATATTTACTTCCTTCTTATTGATTTTGGCGATAAACAAACTTGGAATTATCCCTCGAAACTTGCTCACCGAGAATGGCATACAATTTGGCAGTATCTTATCGGTTTTGTTTATGTCGTTAGCGCTTGCTGATCGGATCAATATAGATAGAAAACAGCGCATTGAGTCCAATAATGAAGCTATGCGATTAGAAAAACGTGCCAATCGGGAACACGAATTATTACTGCAATCTGAGATCAATCGTAAAGAAGAAGAACTGCAAGCTCAAAAACAAATCATTACTGCTCGAGAAGAGGTCTTACTGGCCAAAGCGCAGAGTAAAACAAAAAGTGGATTTCTGGCGACTATGAGCCACGAAATTAGAACGCCGCTGCACGGAATTATTGGTATGTCTGATATGCTTTTTGATACCAAACTTGATAAACGGCAAACCCAATATTTGGAAGTAATAAAGAATTCAGGTAGTTCTTTGTTGAATATCATTAATGATATTTTGGATTTCTCAAAAATTGAAGCCGGCCATATGGAGATTGAAAGCCGAGTTTTTGAGTTGAAAAAAATCTGTAAAGAAACCACAGACAATCTTTATTTGATAGCTAAAGAAAAACAAATTTCACTGCAATGTCAGTTTACAGAAAGCTCCCCCTGGTT
This sequence comes from uncultured Kangiella sp., assembly GCA_964578045.1. Taxonomy (GTDB): domain Bacteria; phylum Pseudomonadota; class Gammaproteobacteria; order Enterobacterales; family Kangiellaceae. The sequence goes on from CAZOBX010000297.1 coordinate 3,505, forward strand.
AATAAAAAAAGACTCAAACCGGTTACAACAAATATTAATCAACTTAATTGGTAATGCCATCAAGTTTAGCGAAAAGGGAGAGATCACGCTAAGAGTCAGTTTACTTAGTTCTATAGATGCTTCTGGCGACAATTCGCTGACTATGCCAGTAAAAAATAGGCTCCCCCTGGTAAAATTTGAAGTGATTGACCATGGCATAGGTGTTTCCAAGGAGCAACAACAAAAACTGTTTAAAACATTCTCTCAGGCCGACGGTTCTACCACCAGAAAGTACGGGGGAACCGGGCTTGGATTAAGCATTTGCAAGCGACTGGTCGAATTAATGGGGGGCACCATTGGCGTTGAAAGCACTAAAGGCCAAGGTGCAGCTTTTTGGTTTACTATTCAAAGTGATAAATTGGACCAGTCTGACTTAAGCGAAACTGTGGGCCTGGCAAAGAGCTCGGAAACTCTTGCCGTGCCGACGATGTCACAGGATAGACTTAACGGACTAAGGGTGCTAATTGCGGAAGACAACAAAATCAATCAGATAGTAATAAAGGGCTTGGCCAGTAAATTGGGGTTAATCACCACGGTGGTCGAAAACGGTCAACAAGCACTTGACTACGTAAAACAGAACCATCAGAAAATCGATCTTGTTTTAATGGACTGCGAAATGCCGGTCTTGGATGGTTACAATGCTTCAAAGAAAATACGCCAGTGGGAAGAGCAACAAAATCTCGATTCGCTGGTAATATTTGCCGTAACCGCCCATGCTCTGGACGAGCATAAGAAGGTGTCCAAGGAAGCTTTGATGGATGAACATATTTCCAAACCGGTCAGCCTGAAAATACTCTATCAAACCATTGTCGAAAATAAACGAATTGTCGAACGACTTAATAACAAAACTTCATCTCGGTAGTATTCCGATTCAGCGTTAATATGGGCGCGATTCTTGCACTTGTAGAATGAACTATCTAATTCGATGGGTTTTTGACGCTTTTGACCGGTCAATGAGTGCCTGATTCGATCTCCCTTAATTAATGACAACAAGTAAAATAGAATTAAAATGGCCGAAGCCCTTACCCAGAAATTAATCACCAGCAAAGTGCCCGCCTTAGGTACACCCATTTTATTGTTAATGCTGTTGGCGATGATGACATTGCCCATTCCTACTTTTCTGTTGGACATGCTGTTTACTTTTAATATCTCGCTGGCGTTAGTGGTGGTATTGGCGACAGTCTATTCTCAGCGGCCACTGGATTTTGCTGTTTTTCCCACCATTCTATTAGTGGCCACGTTAATGCGTTTGGCGTTAAATGTTGCGTCTACTCGAGTGGTGTTAATGCACGGTCATACGGGGCCGGGAGCCGCAGGGGATGTGATTGAGTCATTCGGCTCAGTGGTGATCGGTGGAAACTATGCAGTCGGTTTAGTGGTATTTGCTATTTTAGTGATTATCAATTTTGTAGTGGTTACCAAAGGTGCTGGGCGGATCTCAGAAGTCAGCGCTCGATTTACCTTAGATGCGATGCCCGGCAAACAAATGGCAATTGATGCTGATTTGAACGCTGGCCTGTTGACCCAGGAAGAAGCTAAGGAAAGGCGTAGCGAAGTTTCTCAAGAGGCCGATTTTTATGGCTCGATGGATGGTGCGTCTAAATTTGTCCGCGGCGATGCGGTCGCTGGGTTATTAATTCTTTTTATTAATATGATCGGCGGGGTCGCGGTCGGAATTGGTCAGCATGGACTGGATTTTGCCACCGCAATGCAGTACTACGCGTTGTTGACGATTGGAGACGGTTTAGTCGCTCAAGTACCTGCATTGTTATTATCAACATCCGCGGCAATTATGGTGACCCGGCAAAACGAAAAACATAATATGGGCCAAATGTTAGTTAACCAGTTGGTGATGAATCCTCGAGTACTGTATGTGACCGCAGGAGTGCTATTTGTGATGGGCATTATTCCTGGTATGCCGCATTTGCCCTTTTTAACGCTCAGCAGTATCTGCGCCGGAGGTGGCTATTTAGTGACCCAAAAAAATGCCAAAGCAGAACAGTTGGAGCTACAAATTATTGAACAGCAGCCAGAACCAGAAACGATTGTTAAAGAGCTAAGCTGGGATGATGTACCACCGGTTGATCAAGTGGGTCTGGAAGTTGGTTACCGATTAATTCCTATGGTTGACCCCGCACAAGATGGAAAACTGATGGGGAGAATAAAGGGGGTTCGCAAAAAGGTATCGCAAGAACTTGGATTTTTAGTTTCATCGGTCCATATTCGTGACAACTTGGATCTTTCACCCAATGCTTATCGGATTGCCATCCAAGGCGCGACAGTTGGTGATGCTGAAGTGTTTCCCGACAAAGAGCTTGCTATAAATCCCGGTCAGGTGTTTGGCAAACTAGAAGGCATTGAAGCAAAAGATCCGGCCTTTGGTCTGGATGCTGTCTGGATTGAATCATCGCAAAGAGACAATGCGCAAGCCTTGGGTTACACCGTGGTGGACGCCAGTACCGTGATTGCTACTCATTTAAGCCATTTATTACAATCCCATGCCGCCGACTTATTTGGTCATGAAGAAGCGGAACAAATGTTAAAAGCCTTGGCGAAAAGCGCGCCAAAACTTGTTGAAACCCTTATCCCTGATGTCGTGCCACTCGGAACTTTGGTGAAAGTTCTACAAAATCTGTTGATTGAACAAGTGCCGGTAAGAGATCTTCGCACTATCGCCGAAACCCTGGCGGAGTATGCGAGCAGAAGTCAAGATCCCGGCATTTTGACTGCAGCGGTTAGAGTATCGTTAAACCGGTTAATCGTCCAAACTATCAATGGTTTACAGAATGAAATCCCGGTCGTCACCCTGGCGCCCGATCTGGAACAAATATTGCTGCAGTCATTATCATCTGATGGAGATGGCGGGGTAGGTATTGAACCCGGTCTGGCTGATCGAATTCAGACATCACTTAAAAAAGTGGTGGAGCAACAGGAAGCTGCTGGTCAAGCGGCTATTTTATTAGTTGCGCCAACTTTAAGGCCGTCACTGGCTAAATTCGCCCGATTTGGGATCAAAGGATTGCATGTATTGAGTTATCAGGAAATTCCTGATAATAAGCAAATTAAAGTAGTGGCAACGGTTGGCAATGAATCGAGTGGTTAAACCTGGATTAATCAGTTGAGCGCGAAAAAGATGTGTATTGCCTTGATGTGCATAGGAAATTTG
>CAZOBX010000298.1:0-6701 GCA_964578045.1 uncultured Kangiella sp.
CAACAAACGAATCGTTAGCACAGGTAGAGACAAAAATTTCACCGTGTTTATCGATAGCCTGGGCAGCGTTCACCAATATGTTTAAGAAAACCTGGATCAATTTTCCAGACCGACAATAAATTTTTGGTAGTCGCTGAAAGTCTTTTGTTATTTCAGCTTTATATTTCATTTCATTCATGGCAATCGCCATCGCCTTATTAACGAGTTCATTGATATCATGCTTTTCCATCTCGCCTGTATCTTCATGAGAGAAATCTTTTAACTCACTGACTATTTTAGTGACTCGGGATGTTCCCTCTATGGCGACATTCAGCAGATCGTCCAATTCATCTTGAAGGTCATCAAAACCAATGGATTGTTTGAATGTTTCAATATTATTAATCAATAAAACTCGCTCCTGGCTGTTTTTATCCGTTGCTTGAATAACTTCCGATTGAAGTTGAAGCAAAGTATTCATATCCTGTAAATATTCGCCCAACATCTGTAAATTACTTTTTATGTAAGCTATAGGATTGTTTATTTCATGGGCGACACCGGCAGCCAAAGTTCCTATGGACGCCATTTTCGCCGACTGGAATAACATGGCCTGATTTTGGCGTAAACTCTCTTCCGCTTTTAATTTTTGTTTAGTTTCTTGTTTGAGCTCGAGCAATGATTGCTGTAATTCTTGAGTGCGTTTTTCTACCCGGTTTTCTAAGGTATTTTGATGCTCTTTTAATGCTTGCTCGGCGTTGTGGCTTTTGTGGTATTCCTCAATCAGAGCTTGATTAGAATGATGCAAATAAAAGTTAATATCGATTTGTAGAAGTTTCGAGCTTAGCATCGCCGCTATCGTAGTGAGTGCTTTCAAATGATCGGCTGTGAAATGATTAATCTGTGGATCTTCACAATCAATTACGCCCCTGACTCTATTGTCATAATTAATCGGCACACAGATTTCCGATAAATTATCTTCAATGTCATGGATATAACGCTTGTCCCTACTTGCATCGGCGATGACAAGCGGCTGTCCTGATTTGGCGACGCTGCCAGTTACACCTTTACCGATCGGAATAGTCAATAGATTGTCGATCTCATCGGCAGTGGGATTCTTATTGCCATACGCAGCGCATTGCACCAAGCATTTATTGTAGTCATCTATCTCATAAATAACACAATCGACAAACCCCAGCTTGCTCACCACTTCTCGTGCTACGTGCCAATAGAGTTTATCTTTATCCGTTACGTTGACCATATCAATCGCAAATTGGCGAATAACATCCAATTGGTTTTCACTATTGCTCGGATCGATTACCGTAAATTTTGAAATGTCAGTAGATTCAGTTTTCAAGTTGATGTTTCGTTTTGTGACTCCCTGTTAAGTTTAAGTATAGTTTATTGTTAGCAATTGTCGCTAACATCTCCGATTAGATGATCCGGCCACTAACTATATACAACTGACGTCGCAACATGAGCCCTTTCCACTTGAAGGACTAATTTAGCCATCATTAGTCAAATAGCGTTTTAAGTTGATTTAACCTAATTGTTCTGATTTGGGGAAGTTAATCAGTCGTTGTGCGGCAGTTTCACACTTTGTTTCAAATAAGCTGAATCTTTTTTATCGTTTCGCCTCTAACTACTAGCAATAAGTCGGCAAATCGGGTAAAAATGCAGCCCAAAATAACAAAAGTTCCATTGAATAATCGATTTTCGAACAATAAAAGGTCTGATTGTATGTCTCTTCAGGATAAATTTGCTAAATTACAACAAAATCTAGCCCAGCACATCATTGGCCAACAACGACTGATTGAGCGTCTGATGGTGGCGCTTTTGGCCGATGGTCATCTGATTGTGGAAGGTGCGCCGGGTCTGGCTAAGACTCGTGCAATTGTAGCCCTTTCCAAAGGAATCGAAGGCAATTTTCATCGAATTCAATTTACCCCAGACCTATTACCCGCGGATTTAACCGGAACTGAAATCTACCGGCCTCAGGACGGCACTTTCAAATTCGAAAAAGGCCCGATATTTCATAATCTGGTACTGGCAGACGAAATTAACCGAGCACCCGCTAAAGTTCAATCCGCCTTGCTTGAAGCAATGGCCGAGCGACAAGTGACAGTGGGTAGTCATACCTACAAATTAGAAAAACTATTTTTAGTAATGGCCACCCAAAACCCGATTGAACAGGAAGGTACCTATCCCTTGCCAGAAGCGCAGCTGGATAGGTTTTTAATGCATGTCAAAGTGGGTTACCCCGACGCTGCTGCAGAAGCCAAGATTTTGGCGCTAACCAGAAAAGAAGCGCACAAAGATTTTACTGAACAAGAATCCATTGACCTGACTCAGGAAGACTTATTTAGTGCGCGCGATCAGGTGCTGGATATCCATATGTCTGATGAATTACAGACCTATATTATTCAATTAATTATCAATAGCCGAGAGCCAGAAAGTCTTGATAAGGACTTAACTCGGTGGCTAGATTATGGCGCGAGTCCTCGTGCGACAATTTCGCTTGACCGTTGTGCTAGAGCATCCGCATGGCTGGCAGGTCGAGATTATGTGACCCCCGAAGATATTCAAAATATGGCATTTGACGTGATGCGACATCGTTTGATATTAACCTATGAAGCAGAAGCAGAAGGTATAGATAGCGACCAAGTCATCGAGAAATTGATTGCCCTCACGCCGGTGGCATAAATGGCTAACTGGTCAAATTTATCCCATCAGTTTGCATCTGCTTCAGCAGATTTTGACGATCCTGATTTTCGTCCTGGAATCGATCTCACTTTAAATCAACTACTGGAAACCAGAGTTAAACCAGTGATTAAATGGTTAGCGCCTGATTCGATGGTGAAGACCAATAGGGTGGGTGGATTTCGTTCGCGATTTAAAGGACGGGGTATGGATTTTGATGAAGTCAGAATGTACCAGATTGGTGATGATATTCGAAATATCGATTGGAAAGTCACCGCGCGTACCGGTGAGGCCCATACCAAATTATTTAAAGAAGAAAGAGAACGCCCGGTATTTGTTATTCTCGACCAGTCGCCTAACATGTTTTTTGGCACCGCCCAAGTATTTAAATCGATTATTGCTAGCCACATCGCAGCACAACTCATGTGGAATACCCTAAGTAATGGCGATAGATTTGGCGCGCTTCTGTTTGGAGAAGATGCTCATTTCGAAATGAAACCATCCGGTAATCGACGCAATTGTATGCGACTGCTCAATAGAATCGTTGAAAACTATCGGCGTACTTTAGCGACATGTTTTACCCTTGATCAACACCGCCGGAGTAATTTTGATAAAGATTCTCGTCAAGCCAACAAAAATAATAACTTAAGTGAAACCTTTAAGAGGCTGATCTACCTGGCAAAGCCGGGTAGTGTTATTCATCTTGTCAGCGATTTCAGCCAGTTTGATAGCGCCTGTGAAAGACAGCTGAGCAAGCTTTCACAACATGCGGATATTCATTGTATATTTGTCAGTGACCCGATCGAAAGTCAATTACCCCCCGCTGGAATTTACGGTATTACTGACGGCATGCAAAATGGCTTATTAAATACCGGCGGCGCACAATTAAGAAAAAGCTATGCATTAGCTTTTGACAAAAAATTACAACGAATTAAAGATTTTGCGATAAGCCATCGGGGTGTCTTCACTTCCATCGATACCGATTATCAACAGGAATCGGCAGGCCTGCACGGAGCCTCTGCCATTAAGTCTGTCACTTTGAAGGGGGTAAAATGAATAATTTACTACCCACTCAAACTCAAGCAACAACACCAGCCCAGCCTGCACAGTCGGTTCAACAAACAGCTCCAGCGCAAGCACCAGCAGAAAATCCTCTGGATCAATTGCGGGATATTCATCTGCCGGATCAAGTCGATCAATTTCCTTTTGCCCCTGGTTGGTGGATTCTATTAGCCATACTGTTGATAACATTGGCTTATTATTTATACCGTCTGTACCGGCGGCAACAAGCGCTAAGATTATTAAAACCGGCCAAAACGGAAATAGCAGAATTGAGATCGTTGCAACAAGAACAGATAAACGCTCACGCGATTGCCAAGCTATCAGCCTTGTTAAAACGTGTTTGTCTGCTCTATTTTCCCAGAATATTGGTGGCATCGCTGAATGGTCATAACTGGTTAAACTTTTTGAATGACCAAGCAAAATTCGCCCACCAAAATCAGTCTTATTTTTCCGACGCGGATATTCATTTATTCAGCAAAGCGGCTTATCAAGCCAACCCAGATATTGCTAAACAAGATTGGTTGCGACTTTTAGTAGCCAGTGAAAACTGTATCGAAAGTATTATTCGTACAGCTGCCAAAAACAAAACATCTGTGACCCGGCCAAGCAATAGGCAATTGCAAGCTCAATCAGGGGGCCAAATATGATCCAATTGCTTTATCCCTGGTTACTGCTGGCACTACCTGTTCCGTTAATCATCTGGCTTTTGAGTAAACCAAAACAACCTCAGTTGGCGGCGATAAGAACACCGATGTTTTCCAATTGGAATAGCATTCAGCAAAAACAGCGGTCATCGGAATCAAAATTATTTTTTCAAAAATTACTTACTTTTATGGTTTGGAGTGCCATTTTGCTGGGCTGTGCACGCCCCCAATGGATTGACGAGCCGATTGAGTTGCCAACTACCGGCCGCGACTTATTATTGAGCATTGATATATCTGGCAGTATGGAAGAAGAAGATTTGAAACTCCATGGCAAACGGGCTAATCGGTTGGAGGTGGTAAAATCCATCATTTCCGAATTCATTACCAAACGAGAAGGCGACCGATTAGGTCTGGTATTATTTGGCGAAAAAGCTTACCTGCAAACCCCTCTGACGTTTGACTTAAAAACAGTGCAGTTTATGTTAGATGAAACCGCGATCGGGTTAGCCGGCGCGTCGAGAACAGCGATTGGTGATGGAATTGGATTATCGATCAAACGGCTGCGCGAAAGGCCTGCGGAAAACCGAGTCCTAATATTGTTAACTGATGGCAGAAATAACTCTGGCGAACTCGACCCAATCGAAGCAGCCAAATTAGCAAAACATGCTGGAATAAAAATATACACTATCGGGGTAGGCGCAGATAAACAAACCAGGCGCTCGCTGTTATTTGGTACCACCACCTTTAATCCATCCGCAGAATTAGATGAAGTCACCCTCAAAGCGGTGGCCAAATATACTGGCGGGCAATATTTTCGCGCCAAAAGTAGCGAAGAGCTTGCCCAGATCTATACACTTCTTGACCAGTTAGAACCGGTTGAAGATAAGCCAGAAATTTATCGACCGATCACAGAATTGTACTATTGGCCACTACTGGTAGCTTTAGCACTTTTACTTTTGCCGATGATATTTAATTTTCTCGGTGCGCTATTGAGAATCTCCAATAATCAGTCGATCCCTTTGCCTGAAAGTGCTCTAGGTAAGGATGCAGTAACAGGGGAAAGCCATGCCAATTAATTTCTCTGACTTTCACTTACTTCGACCTGAATTACTGTTATTAATATTACCCACATTTTTGGCTTTATATGGTTTTCGACAGTTAGCCAGAAAACAATCTTCCTGGCAAAATGTTATTTCCCCTCACTTACTTAAATTTTTGATGGTATCCGGTGAAAAACAAAAGTCCTATGTGAACTATTGGCTTACTTGTATTATCGCTTGCCTGATTATTTTTGCCATTAGCGGACCGACTTTCAGACAAAAAACCGTTCCGGTTTTTCAAGCTGAAAGTTCTCGAGTCATTTTACTCGATCTCTCTTTATCGATGGATGCGACAGACATTAAGCCGGCTCGAATCGTTCGGGCCAGGCATAAAATTATGGATCTGCTGGAAAAAAATAATGAAGGCACGGTCGGATTAGTGGTTTATGCGGGTGATGCTTTCATCATTAGCCCGCTAACCTCCGATGCCAATACTATTGCCGCAATGGTGCCGACTCTGTCAACCAACCTGATGCCGGTCTTAGGTAGCCGCCCAGATATTGCCATCGACAAAGCAATTACATTATTGGAAAATGCCAAGCAACCCAAAGGACAAATTATCTGGATCACCGATGGCATTGAAAAAAGCTATATCGATTCGATCAAACAATCAATCGCCGCTAGCAATCATATACTTTCAATTCTCGCCATTGGCACAGAGCAAGGCGCGCCAATTCCACTACCGGATAACAAGGGTTTTTTAAAAGACACCGCCGGTAATATTATTTTGCCAAAGTTAACTTCCAGCAATTTGAAAGACATCAGCCAAAACAGTAACGGCCAATATGTTGAGCTTTCAGCTAATTCGGCTGATATTGATTTTATTCTGAAAGCTCTCGATTTGGATGCCAGTGAAGACGCATCTGAATCCGACCTGCGAATAAGTCGGTGGATTGATGATGGCTATTGGATCAGTTGGATAGTTTTATTGTTAATGTTGATAAAATTGTTGCGTCGGACCGACGGTCACATGATGGAGCGATTATGAAAATAAACAAGCCGGTTATTTATTTAGTCCTCTTTCTTTTAGCGAGCGGTGCAGAGCAGTCTATCGCCAGCGTGTGGGATGACATCTGGAAAACCCGTGACCAGCAGGCCAGTAAGGCGTTTGACAACAAAGACTATAAAAAGGCTGCTGAGCTGTTTGAAAACGATCAATGGCAAGGTGCGTCGAGCTATAAGAAAGGCGATTTTGAGGCCGCCACTTTACAATTTTCCAAAC
>CAZOBX010000299.1:0-1786 GCA_964578045.1 uncultured Kangiella sp.
ACCGTAGAGAACCTCTGGCCGCTGGATCTCAGCATCAACAGAGGAGCAGGAAGCTGTGGTGGAGTTCGTCAAAGACGAGTCGGAAAATTCCTTACTCAAAAGAATCGCTTTTGTCGTACTTTTGCTAGTTTTCAGTTTTTATATTCTTGGCGTTTATTGGAGTGCCGAGCCAGATCTTTTTAAGGTGCATACCAGTGAAGCCTATATTAATCAGGGGCAAGATAAAAAATTAGTCGTTGGTTATACCACATTACTAACCACTGAAAAGGTTGCTTTAACGCTATTAAATAAGAATGGCGGTTATTTGAGCAATGATATTCTCCCTCCTTCGGTTTTTCTGGATAATATTCCAGCCTGGGAATTTGGTGTTTTGGTTCAGGTGAGAGATATGGCGTCGTCGCTCAGAAATGATATGAGCCGATCGCAGTCTCAATCGATCGAAGATGATCATTTAAAGAAAGCGGAACCCTTGTTCAATTACGGTCATTCAAGGTGGTTAATCCCGGCCTCAGAAGGTAAATTTCAAGAAGCCATCGACAAACTTACTGGTTTTCGAACCAGCCTGGCGGCGACTGGCAATCCTAACGCGCAATTTTATGCCAGAGCCGATAATTTAAATGCCTGGTTAGATCGGGTTAATAAACGGCTGGGAAGTTTATCTCAACGCTTGTCAGCGTCAGTGGGGCAGGAAAGAATCAATACGGATTTATCCGGTGATAGTTCAGCCAACCAATCAACCCGCACCGCGAATAATTTTTCAGTCAAAACGCCCTGGTTTGAAATTGACGATACTTTTTATGAGGCCAGAGGGGCATGTTGGGCGCTGATTCATTTGCTAAAAGCGGTTCAAATTGACTTTGGACCTGTATTGGATAAAAAAAATGCCCAAGCGAGTCTTGCACAAATCATTCGGGAACTGGAGGCGACTCAAGAAACTGTGTGGAGTCCTATGATCCTCAACGGAAGCGGTTTTGGCGGTCTGGCGAATCACTCTTTGGTAATGGCTAATTACATCAGTCGCGCCAACGCGGGATTAATTGACTTGAGAGAGTTATTGTCCAGAGGGTAGCTTTCATTGACATGTTCCTTTTAGCAAAAATAAACAATAATAAAAGCCCAAAATAGTTTTTTATTCTGGGCTTTTTCGTTTTTATCTAAATTACCCGCTAGTGTCTCGGACGGCCCGTCGTTTCTCCTCGCAATGACAGTATTTAGTAGTAAGATCCCGCCCTGACCCATTGAGAATTGCTAACCACCTTTTTCGCGCTAAACCTATTATCCTAGATTAATCAGTTGAATCACGAAATTCTGCGCATCCCCTTGATGCACTTAGAAAATCCGTGAAAGCACTACTCACCAATCAGGTGAATACGGTTTTCTCAAATTTCCTATGAACATCAAGGCAATACACATCTTTTTCGCGCTCAACTGATTATTCTAGGATTATTTTGAGTTAAAATGGGTAATCTTGTCGATTAAGCAATAGCGGTGTAAACCTTATTAGAATCCTTTTCGTCTATGTAGGTAACAAGAAATGTATTTACCAAAGAATATCAGGACTAGCATTTGAACCAAACATTTAAGAGATTGCTTCAGGACGATCAAACTGAAATGTGGGTCAAAGCCGCACAGCAAGGTAATGTCGACTCCTTTGAGAAGATATATTTAAGTTATCACCGACGGATTTACCTGTTTGCCAAAAGGATGACTGGTTCGGTGAGCGCCGCTGAGGATGTGGTCCAGGAGACATTTATAAAAACTTGGCAAAATTTGAATAGTTTCAGGG
>CAZOBX010000299.1:1796-6692 GCA_964578045.1 uncultured Kangiella sp.
GTTTTATACCTGGCTAAGGAGCATCGCCACAAGAATAGTGCTTGACCGATTGAGAACCAAAAATGCTAAAGTTTGGCAGCAGATGTCGGATTATGAGGAGGTTTACGCGTCTCTCAATTCAAACGCCGGTCAACAAAGAGATTTGGAAAAGTTGATAGGATTGTTGCCAGAAGGTGCGCGCAGTGTGTTTGTTTTACATGATATCGAAGGTTACAAACATACAGAAATTGCCGTATTAACCGGTATTGCCGCCGGTACGTCAAAAGCACAACTGTTTAGGGCAAGAAAACTATTACGTGAAAATTTAGCTTGATTATGAAAATTGTCAAAAATGGCTTTCCGAGCTGGGTTAAATTTTATGGTAGGTATGTATGAAAGATACAGATTCAAAAGAATCGGATTTAATAGATTTGAGCCAGGAAAGAGCATTAAATGAGCAGATCAACTCACTGGCTCGAGAGCAAGACATGGCGAATGATCGATGGCCTGAAATTAAGGCGAACATAACCAGAGCTGAAACAAAATATTACACTGCCAGATGGATCCCCTGGGCAATTGCCGCTAGTCTTGTCATTAGTTTGACATCGGTGACTTATAGTTGGAATAATCTGCAACAAGCTAAATCGCTTTATGCCAGAATGGAAAACCTTCAAAATGTCGAGCAGCCAGGAATACAAGATTCTGATTATGAAAACAGCATTGAATATCAGGTAAACTTGCTGGAGCAAGAATTCAAAATTGCTAAAGCTGGATTGCTTTCTCAGATTTCGATGAATCGTGCTCATATTGATGAAAAGCTATTTTTGGATATCGAAAATCAACTGACAGATATCGAACAAGCCGTTTTACTTTTGAAGTCCGCAATCAAACAGCAACCCGAAAATACCAATTTGCCAAGATTGTTAACAACTACCTATCAGCAAGAGCTGGCGGTACTTACTCAGCTAGCAAAACTTGATACCAATATTTGACTTGTTCTCAGCGAGATTAAAGCAAAATGGTTGTTAGACGTATATATAACAAAGCATACAGACAGGAAATAACAGAGGATTATTAAATGAAAACAATTTCCCAAATGAAGACGATCTGGGCATTCGCACTTTTCATAATAGGTGCATCTGCTTTTGCTGGTGAAAAAGTCGATAAAACACTTGATATGGCGAGTGATGGAGAAGTCGAAATTCGTAATAGTCGGGGGATTATTGTTTTACAGGGCTGGGATAAAGATCAAGTCTCAGTTAAAGGAGAATTAGACGACTTAGCCGAAAAATTCGTTTTTGTATCGGAAGGCGATAAAACCATTATTAAAGTGGTTTTACCCGATAGGAATTCTCATTCGAGAAGCGGTCGGGGTTCTAACCTCAAGATTTTTGTACCAATCAACGTATCGGTACAATTTGGTGGGGTAGCCACTGATTTGGAATTCTCGAAAGTTAACGGCGGAGTGGATATCAGCTCGGTTAGTGGTTCAATTAAACTTAACGATATCGGCAAACGAGCCTATGTCAATAGTGTCAGTGGTAACATCAACCTTAAAGATATTTCTGGCAGTATCGAAGTCTCTACGGTGAGTGGCAATGTTGACGCCAACGTTTCTGCGAATAAATTAACTATCAGCGGCGTATCATCTAATATCACCGTTAAAACTGACAGCATAGAATTTGTCAAACTCTCAACGGTGTCGGGTGATACTAAACTTTACGGCCGATTGGCCAAAGATGGTGAAATAAAACTAAGCAACGTTTCGGGAGACAGTTATTATTTTGTTAAAGGTGACCTGAACGCGCGCATCGATTTAGACACCGGTCCCGGCGGCGATGTCGTTAACCAATACTCCGATGATAAACCAACCAGTTCTTTTATTGGATCTGAAACGCTAAAATTCACCGCAGGCAACGGTGACGGTTTGATCCGAATGTCGACTGTCAGCGGAGATATTGGCCTGAAGACAGCGAAATAGTTTAGCCGGAATCAATTAGTTAGCGCAGGGAAAAACTATAAACAAATGCAAGTGCAAGGGGCGAAGTTTCGGTAAAAAAATAACCTCTGAAAATTGCTTGCTTGGCCAAGGACAAAAATGATCCTTCTGCTGTAAACCCTCTGTTTTCGGTAGAATGCCTTTTTTTAGCGCTGAAGCGTTTTTTCTCTGTCAAAACAACCACCTGTTTTACAAAATGTAACTAATAAGGCGAAAATTAGTCGACCATTATTATGGAACCGGTCGTCTTATAGGGTATTATTAAACTTCAACTCTTTAACATTGAATAATAAACTGGAAAATTGAGAACCCCTATGTCTGCTGTTTGGGAAGATGTAAAAGGACGAAAGATTTTTAAGGCTGCAACACTTTATGCTGCGGTGGCGTGGGGTATTATTCAAATTGCCGATATACTGCTGCCTGTTCTCCGATACCCGGATTGGGTGATGTCATCCATGGTTCTGGTTGCATTCTCTGGATTTCCGCTGGCATTAATTTTTGGTTGGATGTTGGATATCAAAAATGAAAGAGCTTCGATAAGTAACGCGGGGGACTCCACGGAAATAAAAAGATCGGTGAGTAGTCGGTTGATTGAATTTTCGTTCATTATGGCATTTGGCGGCGGAGCGGCTTTTCTCTACTTTAACAGTGCTAGTCAGCCGGTGCTGGCGAATATTGAACCGCTGCCAAGCGTTCAACAATTAATGGCTCCAGTAGAAAATCAAAAAACCATTGCCGTATTACCTTTTGCCAGCTTTGGTAGTTCTCAGGAAGACGAATTTTTCGCCGATGGTTTGTCGGAAGAACTACTTAATGTATTGGCCAGGAACAAAAATTTACGCGTTGCTGCAAGAACTTCTTCTTTTCAATATAAAAATAAAAACATCAATATTAAGACCATCGCAAAAGAGCTTGGTGTGCAGTATATTTTGGAAGGCAGCGTCAGACGTTCTGGCGAGCTTATTCGAGTCACCGCTCAGCTAATCAAAGCAGACGAAGATGTTCATGTTTTTTCTTCTACCTGGGATAAAAACACTACCAATATATTTAAGGTTCAAGATGAAATTGCACAATCGGTTTTAGAAACACTGGAAATCAAACTTCTTGGTAAATCAGAACTACAACATTCCAGTATCGGCACCAATGATATTGCCGCTTTTGCAGAATATTCTCGCGGTGTAACCTACATAAGAAATCGTAACAAAGAAGATTTTATTAAGGCAATTGTTCACCTGAATAGCGCTCTAGCCATCGATCCTGATTACGCGGAAGCAAACGCGATGCTGGCGCAAACTTACTTATTGCAATTGAGTTACGGTTTAATTGAACAAGAAGCCGCTTTTGAATTGGCCAAACCCAATATTGAAAAATCGCTCAATTTAGACCCTGAGTTGCCCGAAGGGCATGCGTCAAAGGGACTACTACTTTGGCAAGTATCTAATATGTATGATGATTCACCAGCGGATCAACAAGAAAAACTTAGTCAGGCGAAATTTCATCTCAATAAAGCGATAGAATTAAACCCGTCAAACGCTGAGGCCTATATGTGGTACGGCAGTATATTGCAAAAACAAGGACAATTGGCCGATGGTTCAAGACTTTACAAAAAAGCCTTTGAAATTGATCCGCAGGCAGCGGTGGTTGGATATAATCGCGGATTAGATCTCATCCGCGTCGGAAACTATGCGGACGCCATGAGAGTTTTTAATATCATGGTAAGAAACAACCCGAATTATGCCAATGCTTATCAAATCGCTGGCGATGTGAGCTTTTCAGTTGGTCAGTTGGATCAAGCCTATAATATGTATAAAAAGATCTCGGAACTTAGCGGAGATAATTCTGAATGGCTAAGAAATGCCAATAATATTTTAATTCCTATCGGCCACTTTGAACAGGCCCAGCAAAATATCGATGCCCTTGCGCTCAACCAAAATTCTATACATGGTTATAAAGATATGCTGTCCCAGTTACAGGCGAAGTTATGGTTAGCATCTAAAAATTATACGGCATATAACCAATGGACCGATGGTTTTGAGGAGGATACCGATAATTGGGGAGAAAGGCTCTGGCGAGGAATCGGTTCACTAACAAAAAAGGAGTGGCGTCATGCCGCTGAAGAGTTAGAGCTGGCCTATAGTCTTTTGCAAAACAATAAAGGTAAAAGACAGGATGAAATGACAATTCGTATCCAGCTATTTTTAGCCAAAGCATGGAAAGAACAAGGCGATCGGATTAAAAGTGATTCCTATCTAGATTCGGCGGCACTAGAAATGGATAAACTAGTAAAGGAATTAGGATTTAGTTCCCAAGTATTACGCTACCAGCAAGCAGCGCATGCTGCGATATCTGATGATCGTTTAAGAGCTTTGGGATTATTACGCCAGGCTATTCAGGAAGGATTTGTCGATGTATGGATGGTTGAGTTCGACCCTTCATTTGACGGCATACGCCAAGACCCAACTTATGTGGCCATACTACGAGAATTCAACTCAAAAATAAATCTCATGCGACTCAATATCGATTCACAAAATGAAAAACTTGCCGTGGGTCAGTGAACTCGACAGATATCAGCTTTGTTGTTAAGTTTACCACGGAATAACATTAATCCCGATAATACTACTGATTGCATTTAACAAAAAAGCCGATTAAGGACTCTTAATCGGCTTTTTGATTAACTTAATAAATCGGTTTAGAACGCCGGTTTTTCTGGAGCCTCTTCATAGCGTTTAACACTATCAACAATTTCTTTTTTGGCGGCTGCGGCATCTTTCCAACCATCGACACGAACCCATTTTCCAGGCTCCAAATCTTTATAATGTTCAAAGAAATGTTGGATCTGGTTAAGTAATAATTCAGGCATGTCAGAAGTTTCTTTAATACCTTGATAAACTGGCGACTGCTTACGCAATGGTACGGCA
>CAZOBX010000300.1:0-4105 GCA_964578045.1 uncultured Kangiella sp.
ACTGAAAAGTGCGAATGGCAAATCCATTTTGTGCCAGAACCCGCTATTTTACAGACCGGAAACGAACCGCTAAGAATCTTTCGCGAACTAGAGTCCTTAGGAAAGTTAACCGCCATCGCTTGTACCGATGAAATTCCTATTTTCGCACAGCTAGACCCAGAACATTGCTATATCAGTTGGCAGTTAACCTTAGTAGGTGACACTTCAGAATCAGCTATTCGCGAAGCATTTGAATGGATTATCGACGACTGCCAGCTTGAAATTAAAGCCGTACCGCTGGGTCAACCAAAGTCTGTTGAAGCGGCAACTAAACAGAGCGAAGAGCATCCCAAACCAACCGAAGTCACGGCCGAAAAACTACCTGCCACAAGCGGTAAAAAGACCATAGCAGTCAATCCTGAGAAAGAAATACCGACAACCCCACGCAATGTAAAAACCACTTCTATTAGAGTGGATATTGATAAAGTTGATAGTTTGATCAACCTGGTGGGTGAACTGGTTATTACCCAATCGATGCTCAGTGAATTGGGCAATAATTTTGACGCTTCCAAGGTCGACCGTTTGCAGTCTGGCTTGGAGCAATTGTTGCAAAATACCAAGGAATTACAAGAAAGTGTGATGCGCGTTCGGATGTTACCGATTAGCAACGCATTCAATCGTTTTCCACGCGTGGTCCGTGATATGGCGCTAAAGCTGGGTAAAAACATTGATCTAAAAATTACCGGAGAACAAACTGAACTCGACAAAACGGTGATGGAGCAAATTAGCGATCCGTTAGTTCATTTGGTGCGCAATTCATTAGATCATGGCATAGAAATGCCACAAGAACGGCTGGACAATAACAAGTCAGCCACTGGTACGGTATTTCTAAATGCCTTTCATCAAGGTGGCAATATTATCATTGAGGTCGGCGACGACGGCGCGGGACTCAATATTAAACGCATACAGGAAAAGGCCATTGAAAAAGGGATCATTGCTGCTAATGAACAATTAACCGAATCACAAGTTCATGACTTGTTGTTCGAAGCAGGGTTTTCAACCGCCGAAGCCGTCACCGATATTTCAGGCCGAGGTGTCGGTATGGACGTGGTGCGACGAAATATCAATAGTCTTGGTGGTTCAATCGAAGTGGAGTCTGAACAGGGAAAAGGATCAACTTTTCGTATTCGTTTACCTTTAACTTTAGCTATTTTAGATGGCCAGCTAGTTAAGGTAGGAGCGGAGACTTACATTATTCCATTAATCTCTATCATCGAATCTTTGCAGGTCGATGAAAAGCAAATTAAATACGTCTCCGGCAATATTGAGTTGTATCGGTTGCGTAATGAGAATATTCCGATTATTCGAACTTACGATGAATTTAGCATCAAAGACGCCAATCAAAATCTAAAAAATTCGCTATTGGTGGTGGTAGAAGGGGAAGGTCATAAAGCCGCTCTTTTGGTCGACGATTTATTGGCACAACAGCAGTTTGTGATTAAAAGTTTAGAAACCAATTATAAAAGAGTGGCAGGAATTTCAGGGGCCACTATTTTAGGTGACGGCACCGTGGCTTTAATCGTGGATGTGGCGGGATTTATTAAATCCAATGCGCGCAAAACCCAACACGAACGAATTCACGCGGCATGATCAATCAATGTAGAAAGTCAAAAATATTTAAGCTTAGTTAAGCAAGAGAACCGAGATGACAGAACTAGTTGCAATTCAGCAAGAATCAAATTCTATCGAAGAGATAGGACTAGGCATTTTACATAGTGAAGAGCAATACCTCACCTTTTTGCTTAAAGATGAAGTCTATGCGGTGGATATTTTGTGTGTTGACGAAATTCGTGGTTGGGATGTGCCGACCATGATCCCCAATTCACCGGATTATATTAAAGGCGTGATTAATCTTCGTGGCAGAATTGTACCGGTCAGTGATTTACGCCAACGTTTTTCAGTCAGCGAAGTCACTTACGATACCACCACGGTAGTAATTATTTTAACATTACAGGTAGATAGTAAAGAACGCCAAATGGGGATTGTGGTGGATGGGGTGTCCGATGTGGTTAACGGCAATGGCGAAGACCTGGAGCAATCCACCAATATGGGCTACAGCGTAGCCAGCCAATTTGTGCTGGGTCTACTCAATGTGGACGATCATGTTATTTCAGTTCTAGACCTACCGCAGTTATTGAAAATAGAAGATAGCCGCAACGCAATTAATTAAACAGACCATGTGGGCCTAATATGAAATCGAAACTAAAAGTCAACCAAAGCGAAACACCAAACGATGTTAGCGTTAGTCAAAATACTAAATCGGATTATTCCGGTGAATACCTGACGTTTATGGTGGAAAGTGAAGAATATGGCGTGGATATTTTATGTGTCCAGGAAATCCGCGGTTGGCAGCCGGTTCGAAAAATCCCTAATACGCCGTCCTACGTTAGAGGGGTAATTAACCTACGCGGGGTCATTGTTCCTATCATCGATATGCGCGAACGATTTGGTTTTGAGCTACAGGAATATTCCACAACCACCGTGGTGATCGTTTTGCGCAGTTTAAAAAGCATTAACGCAGAAAATAACGATAACGATATTATCGGGGTAGTCGTGGATGCGGTCTCAGAAGTATACGACTTAAAAAATGACCAAATTAAAGATGCACCGGGTTTTGGCTCCAATATTGACACGCGATTTATTAAAGGTTTGGCAGAGGTCGATGAAAAACTGGTGGTGCTACTGGATTTAGATAGATTTTTAAATTTTGAAGAGTTGCATGACTTGGCTGACTCCACCGACGCCAGCAAATTAGCAACGGCTAACTGAGGCAAGATGTGCTGAATCAAATTACAAAAAATATCGCCTTCGGTTAACAATGATCAACAATACGAGTCGAACCATGTTGCGTCCATCGGAAGCAAAAATTTTCGCCTTTGCATCGCAATTAACTGCCCGGGCAAAAACAGTGGCGAAAGTAGGAGTGAGAATATTATGAGTGAAGTAAGTGCAGTCGCGGGAAAAACTAAAAATAAGAATAAAAAAAAGTCGACGAAAAATTCAAAGTTGGCCAATGGCGCTAAAACGACGAAAAATTCTAAAGCCGTAGAACAAAGAAAAGATCCAACGCGATCAACTAACTTACAGAATGGTCAGAAACTATCGAATACGGAGAAAGATGAAATGTATGATACAAAGACAGGAAGTGAGCAAGATCTTAAAGATGCCTATGAGGAACTAAAACAGGAAAGTGATAGTTTAAAATCGGCTGTCGACAAGTCACAGGCGGTGATCGAGTTCAATATGGACGGTACCGTCATTACTGCTAATGATAATTTCTGTAATGTTATGGGATATAAGTTAAAAGAAATTCAGGGAAAACATCACAGTATGTTTGCGGAACCTGAGTATGCCAAAAGTAAAGAGTATAAACAGTTTTGGGAAAAGTTGAATCGAGGCGAGTATGAAGCCAAGGAATACAAGCGTCTAGGTAAAGGCGGTAAAGAAGTCTGGATCCAAGCATCCTATAACCCAATCTCTGACGTCAAGGGTAATCCATATAAAGTGGTTAAGTATGCTACCGACATAACGAGTCAGAAGAGCGAAGCAGATTATGCTGCGCGTTTTCTTGCTGCAATGAACCAGGCGCAAACCGCGATGGTGATGATTGACCGCGACTTTATCATTACTTATGCCAACGGCCAGACCATGGAATTGTTGGCCAAACATGAAAAAGTGTTCCAGACCGTGTGGCCGGAATTTAAAGCTACCGAAGACTTTATGATTGGCACCTGCATTGATATGTTCCATAAAAAACCGGAGCATCAACGCAAAATGTTGGACGATGCCAGCAACTTGCCTTACAGCACCGATATTCAAATTGCCCACTTAAAGTTCCGCTTAAACGTGGCGGCGATCATCGATAATGACGGTAACTACATTGGCAATACCCTGGAATGGGAAGATATCACCGCTCAACGGGAGCAAGAAAATAACGTGGCGCGTTTGCAAGCGGCGGTGGACCAGGCGCAAACCGCGATGGTGATGATTGACCGCGAATTTATCATCACCTATGCCAACGGCCAGACCATGGAATTGTTGGCCAAACATGAAAAAGTGTTCCAGA
>CAZOBX010000300.1:4205-6605 GCA_964578045.1 uncultured Kangiella sp.
GCTACCGAAGACTTTATGATTGGCACCTGCATTGATATGTTCCATAAAAAACCGGCGCATCAACGCAACATGTTGGCGGATGCCAGCAACTTGCCTTACAGCACCGATATTAGTATTGCCCACTTAAAGTTCCGCTTAAACGTGGCGGCAATCACCGATAATGACGGAAACTACATTGGCAATACCCTGGAATGGGAAGACGTTACTGAAGTGCGACAAAGAGAAATTGAAGTCGGTCGGTTAACATCAGCGGTAGAAGGAATGACTACCAATATTATGATGGCGGATCTGGACGGTAATATTGTCTACCTTAATCCCTCCCTCGACAGGTTGCTAACGTCGCGTGAGCGAGAACTTCAGAGTGTATTCCCTGGCTTTAAAGTGAGCGAAGTGATTGGTAAAAATTACGATATGTTCCATAAAAATCCGGCCCATCAAAGGGCTATTTTATCCGATCCTAATCGTATGCCTTACACCAGCGAAGTGAAAGTCGGTCCGCTCGATTTCCGTTTAACCGCAATTGCCATGCGTGATGCCGAAGGTAATCACATCGGTGCCGCACTGCAATGGGAAGACTTAACCGAAATGAAAGATGCTGAAAATCAGGTGCAAAAGTTGATTGAGGCGGCGGTCGCTGGTGCATTAGATCAACGCATGGATACCGCCAAATACGAAGGCTTTATGGCTAATTTAGGTGATGGGGTCAATCAATTATTGGACGCTGTAGTGACACCCTTGAATGCATGTATTGAAGTGATGACCGCGGTTGCCGATGGCGATTTAAGCAATGATATGGCCGGTGAATATGAAGGTGATTTTAAGTCACTTTCTGACGCGGTGAATAGTTCGGTGGGCAATTTGCGTGAAATGGTCACTAAAATCATTGATTCAAGCGGTCGGGTAACCGGAGCGGCCAACGAAATTACCGAAGGTAATAGCGACCTGAGTCAGCGAACAGAGGAGCAAGCTTCGTCATTAGAAGAAACGGCTGCCAGCCTGGAAGAGTTAACCGTGACGGTAAATAAAAATGCCGAAAATGCTCAAAATGCGACCACTATGGCGTCAAGCGCTACTGATAAAGCTGAAAAAGGCGGTGAAGTCGTCGGTCAAACCGTTAAAGCGATGTCAGATATTAATACTGCCAGCAAGAAGATTTCCGACATTATCGGTGTGATCGACGAAATTGCTTTCCAGACCAATTTACTCGCCTTAAACGCAGCGGTTGAAGCCGCTCGAGCTGGCGAGCAAGGTCGTGGTTTTGCTGTGGTCGCGGCTGAAGTGAGAAATCTGGCTCAGCGTAGTGCCGGCGCGGCAAAAGAGATCAAAGGACTCATCAACGACAGTGTTGAAAAGGTCGGTGAGGGCACTCGATTAGTTGACGAATCGGGCAAAACCTTGCAGGAAATCGTCGAAGCGGTCAAAGAGGTGACGAGTATCATTGGTGATATCGACATCGCCAGCCAGGAACAGGCTTCCGGCATTGGACAGGTGAATCAAGCCATCAGCCAAATGGATGAAATGACCCAGCAAAATGCCGCTTTAGTGGAAGAGGCGACGGCGTCAAGTGAATCGCTGTTAGACGATGCCAATGATCTGGTTGATTTAATGGACTTCTTCCAAAACGATGCAGAGGAGGAAGAAGTGCAACCTAAACGTCGAGCTAGTCGGCGGGCTAAATCTCAACCCAAGTCGAAGGCCAAGGCCGGTAAACGCATCCGCTCTGCTAAGCGTGCGGTAAAAGAAGGGGACGATGATTGGGATGAGTTTTAATCGATCATTCATCACTGTACAGGCGTTATGTTCGCCGCTAAATAAGCCATTAAGGATACTTTAGCGGCGGAATACAGCAAACTCACTATATATCGAATACGGAGAAAGACGAAATGTGGCTTACAAAAGCAGGAGTTGTACAAGAGCTTAAACAAGCCTATGCGCAACTAAAACAAGAGAGTGACAGTTTAAAGTCGGCGATCGACAAGTCACAGGCGGTAATTGAATTTAACATGGACGGTACCATCATTACCGCCAATGAAAATTTCTGCAACACCTTAGGTTATACACTGGATGAAATTCAAGGTAAGCATCACAGTATGTTTGCCGAACCTGCGTATGCCA
The DNA here is from genome assembly GCA_964578045.1 of uncultured Kangiella sp. Taxonomy (GTDB): domain Bacteria; phylum Pseudomonadota; class Gammaproteobacteria; order Enterobacterales; family Kangiellaceae. Next base: position 6,321 of record CAZOBX010000300.1, read on the forward strand.
AAAGTGCCGAGTATAAACAGTTTTGGGAAAAACTGAATCGCGGCGAATATGAAGCGGCGGAATATAAGCGAATTGGTAAAGGCGGCAAAGAAGTGTGGATCCAGGCCTCGTATAATCCGATCTTTGACCTCAACGGCAATCCCTTTAAAGTGGTGAAATACGCCACTGACGTGACCGCACAAAAATTAGAGTCCGCCGATTTTTCCGGACAGTTAGAGGCGATCGGCAAATCACAGGCGGTAATTGAATTTAACATGGACGGTACCATCATTACCGCCAATGAAA
>CAZOBX010000301.1:0-2146 GCA_964578045.1 uncultured Kangiella sp.
GCCCCCTACTTCTTGAGAGCAAAGATTTGTTAATCTTTGATATGGTCAATCTCATAAGGTGGTAAGCGCTTGGCTGTCTTCCTATCTTTTATTTTAGATTTCAATCTTGAGCATAAGATGAAATATTTTGTCCCTTGAATTACTACAACGTTAATAAAATGAAATGATTCCGAAAGTTAGGCTAATTTATAAATATAACAGTGTATTAGACGGACGCTTTTTCCATATAAAACAGGCGAACGTTTTTCATTCAATTTATTTCTATTAAAATTCAACAAAGTAAAGTGGATGCTTATTCTCGTTTCTCAAATAGGAACTCGTCATTTTAAACTAGCTTAAAGTTCGGACTTAATTTAACTTCAAGCCAGAAGCAACAACCTCGACCAACAATGCAATCAACCCCTATTTTTCCTCCCATAGCTTCAACCAAATGTTTAGCGATGACCAAACCAATACCGGTTCCTTCAACATTGTTGGAGTTATTCAGACGCTCGAATGGTGTAAATAAATTTGTTGTTTCATCTTCTGTCAATCCTTGTCCTGTATCAATAACACTTATTCTTAATCGATGTTGGCTTAGTGTCTCACTCTTAATAGTGACGCTGCCAGAATCTGGATTATATTTTACAGCATTGGAAAGAATATTCGTCAACACTTGTTTGAGTCGTAAAAAATCGGCTTCAAGGATATAATCCGAATCACTAGTCTCATCAAATATACTTATCTGACGACTATTTGCCTGGGGCTGAATTAAATGAATACTTTGTCCTAGTACCTCTCGGAGAGCAATATCTTGCATGCACACTTCCAACTTACCAGATTCAATTTTAGCCAGATCCAAAACTTCATTGACCAGATCCAATAAGTGGTGTCCTGCAGTCCTAATTTCATTCAAATTCTCGAACTGTAATTCTGTTAAAGGATTTTCTGAGTCGGATATCAACAATTGTGAGAAACCTATGATCGCATTAAGTGGCGTGCGAAGCTCATGACTCATTTGAGTCAGAAATTTCGACTTGACCTCATTTGCACGTATTGCCCTCAGCTTGGCGGTAGTTAATTCCTTCGTCGATAAAGCAAAGGATTCATAGGCGAGTATGATTTCTTGGTTCTTAGTGTTTAATTTAGTGCGGCACTTTTCGAGAGCTTGCTTATTCTTCTTACTTTCATGGCATTTTTTGAGATAGCGAAACTGTATCAGTAGCGCACTGATAATCATCACTACCAAACCTAGTATCAGTATATATAGTATGCCCGGCGACGACACTTAATTAGTCACATGAGTATCTTTTAAGCTACTCCAAGCCAGTTGATTTATTTCAGTGGTAAAACAGCGTGTATGGATAAACTCTTCACCTTTTTTATAGACATTAGAATTAATGCTGACGTAGATAATCGAACCATCCTTTTTCTTCATCCTTGCTACATAACTGAGTATTGTTTCGCCATTTCTCAGGCGAGTTAAAATATCTTCAATAACATTTTGATCGATATGAAATTCAGTAATATTGTGATCAATATACTCGTCTTCAGCATACCCCATAACTTCGAGTTCTTTTTTGTTAGCAAAATGAATAGTGCCATCTGGTCCCACCAAGTGAATACTTACCGCAGCTTGATCCAAGAAGCTCCAAAAGTTTTCTACCTCATCCATTCGGTTAAATTCTGCTTTCATTTTGCCCCCTTATTTATAGAAGATAGTGAAATAGCTCGAATAATATGCAGTCTATAAAACATTTATTAGCGGTTAATCGGTGCTATACCAGGTACCTAAGTGCCGCAGCACCCATTTCAATGACTAAGTATAGTCAAGATTTTACGATTTAGTAATTTTAGTCCAATTCAATCAAAGGGGCAGTTTCCTCATAGCTACGTAAAGTGCCAACTTTCTACCGCTCTTCGTTTTCTTGCTTTAGTCTCTTTGAAACCTTTGCAATAGTGGATCGGGAACATTTCAATAAACGCATGATAGTTGAATAAGATTTACTTTCCGAAAGCAAAAGCGCAATGTTATCCAGAAGCACTTTATTTTCTTTACGTCCTTTATATTGATGATTCGACAAAGCTTTAGCGATCCCCTCTTTTTGTCTACGACAATTGGTCAACCAGACGATGTTCTTTTAGCAGAGCAAATAGATCGAATATC
>CAZOBX010000301.1:2156-6605 GCA_964578045.1 uncultured Kangiella sp.
GAAGACAAAAGAGCTACGCATTGTTTCTCTTGTTCTACCAACAAGTAATCAGTTGATGCGCTGAATTTACTAATCGCATGTTATCTGCAATAAACGACCTAATGCTTGACTTGCTAGCGACAGACCCCTTTATCATCACTTATGATATTGCACTTTGAAGCCTTAACCAGTGCAGGTAGCGCGACATTTAACTCGCTGCTGTGGACGTTAATGACTCTTACTATTCACACTCCAGACATCCGCAAAAAGTATTCGCCAAAAACTCTGATTCGGACTTTGAAGACAGTGAAATATTGTCAAAATGAGTTTTTGGGGTCTCTGCTGATCAATGATTATGTACGGAACAACAGGGAAGCGAGGCCGCTCTAGCTCATTAGGTGGTTTCCTGCATAGATTATTTATTTAATATTCTATCTAAAACAATCCAAATGAACCGCAACTAAAGCGATATAGGAAACTGGGAAGAGAGCGTGAAAGCTCTTGGCTCAGGCATAAAACAATAGTCACCGCCGCGTTGAGACTGGGGGACGATTAAAATAACAAGACACCCAAGATATCGCTATTCTCGCACAAAATCAATCAACAATAGCTGACAGACTCAGTGTCTTTATTCGGTTGAAGTCTTTAGTCGCTTTATTCAAACTAGCCACTCAAACCGTTCAAAGATGAATGCTATGACCATCGCCAGAAGCAATATAGTCGATAATCAAACTCCAGGTTTTTACCATTGTACTAATCGATGTGTACCCAAAGCGTTTTCCCTATAGGACCTACTTTTGGCACGGGGTAGGCTCTCCGAAGAACCTTCCTTTGTGGGTTTGATGAATTCACCAATAAAGATTATTCACACCGCAAAGATTGGCTTGAGAAACGAATGATGGAGTTGTGCAATATTTTTGCGGTTAAACTGTTTGCTTTTGCTGTTATGGATAAAAGACATTACCCATGTCTTTAAAGGCTTACACAGAGCTGGTTGAATGGACAGTTTTTTGCTCCCGCACCAAAAGTAGGCGCTTTAGGCGAAAACTGCATACATCAGGTCCATATGAATAATCGGTCAAGCCATTCACTACCCCAACAAATCAGCGATGCCGTCACACATTAAGTCATCCCTTCATCGTCTTAACTTACAACAAACTCATTGGCTCAAACACATCGAGAATTTTGGTGATAGTTACTGTCACGTCGTTGGTCCAATAGAATTAATCACGGACAAAGCCAAACAGCTTAATTTAAAATGGTTGAAGGGAATTAAGGCGGCGAAGTTACTTTACGAAAAGCCAGTTTAGAGCCATTCAATAAAATACCTTTTAATCTACCTCATATCCCTTGAGGTAGAATTTTCTTTGCCTGAGATCTGTAAAATCATCCCCAACTTATTTTTTAAACAGAAAAAACATCAGTTTCTAGAAAGACTAATAATGAGAACTTGAAGACTCTCAGCTTTTGGGGATTTAATGAGGTTATTTTTGTGGCTGTCTTATATTCTTTCTGTTATGAGTGGCCAAGTACCCCCACAGTAAGCCAATAGGGCTTACTATTAGCGCTAAAAATAGAGTAGCTTTAACTTGACTAATTTTAGGTTTCTCATTCATCTCATTAACTCATAACGCAAAGTTAATTTTGCGTGTGTTTTTACGCTAAATTTCAACGTATTGTTAGGCATTTTGATCAACTATATCTCCACGGTAAACAATATGGATTTTATTGCCTTCTGGATCACGTAAATATGCTCCATAGTAATTATCTCCATATCTATCCCGCATACCAGGCTTTCCCTCATCACTACCTTTTGCCCACATACCTGCGGAATAGGCTTCATTAACTGCATCGATTGTGGGTGATAAAAACGCAACCATAGATCCATTACCAACACTTGAAGGTTTTCCATCAATTGGTACATAGACATAAAAGCGAGGAAGTTCGTTCAAATTTCCAACCCAACATGCTGATGGAGGACCACCGTCGGGAGTAACTTCACGACGCTTCATACCAAGGGGGATGAGTATCGCGTCATAGAAGGTTTTTGCTAAATTAATATCTTTACACCCTACGGTTACATGACTAAACATATTTCTTCTTACTCTGCCTAACTATAAAGCATTTATGTTGAACATCCGTTCAGTTCAATATAAATCTCTGTTGAGCATCGCCGCGATGGCACCCGGTTTAATACTATTAATGGTTTTTGTTCGCTAAGTGAGAGAGCTCTTTTGGTTAAGTCACTCTATTTTGAAAAGCCAATTACACGCTTTTGTATTCCTTAAGCCCGTTAAATCCATTGTATTGCGTTTTTTAATAGGCCTAAGATGCCCTATTTTTCTCCAAGACGCAAGCAAACCCCACAAGTCTTGCTCGTGTTTTTTGCACTTATAAGCGACGACTAATCAGTCGTCATCCAGGGTGCCACTGCCAACGCTGATACACACCCACATAATGCCATTGAGTTTTATCACAATCAGGACAATGGGGTCTGCCAAGAGCAAGGGGGGTATTGTCCTTATCTGATTTTATTGGCGACACCTTCAAGAGCTGCCTGATGGTTGCGAGCTTTTGAGCTCTCACCGCGTTGGCTAAGAACCCATAATACCGAACTCGCATAAACCCTTTGGGCAGAACATGTAAAGCAAATCGTCTCAATAGCTCCGTCGGTTTCAACCCCATCACTTTACGTTGACCATCACGATAGTCTCGATACGCCAGATTAACGGTTTCCCCGTCAAAACCAACGATGCGATTGGGCGTCAAGGCGATCCGTCTTGTATATCGGCCTAGATAGTCAATCAACTTATTATGACCATAAATCGCCGCTTTGCTATACACGACCCAGTCTTTACTCATCAGTTGATTGAGCGTGGCATTAAACTTGTCCATTGGAAGACGGTTGAGCAGTCCTTGGTTTTTTGCCTCCCGCAATCGACTCACGAAGTGGCCACGATAATGGCGTGACAAGGCTTTAACCGGAAACAGGTAACTGCTTTTGGCGGCATGCCAATCGCCTTGCTTGGTTAATGCACCGCCCGGGATCAGGCAATGTCAATGCACATGACGCACTAACGTTTGTCCCCAGGTATGCATGACCGATAACATCCCAGTTGTCCATTCAATCGAATGGATGCCTGCCCAAAGCTTGAGAGTGTATGCCAAACACTTTCAAACAATAGCCTGTAAATGACTGCGGCATGACAGCTCACCCAACCATTCAACTCGGATGGTAAAGTAAACACCAGATGATAATAAGTCACCGGTAAAATGTCGTTTCGCCTCGCTTCACACCATTTTTGAGTGGCGCGATACTGACAACCTGGACAATGCCGATCTCGGCAAGAGCGAAGCACTGGCATTTGATAACCGCAATTATCACAGGCATAAACTTCAACCCCAGCCGCTTCAGTTCGACACTGCATTAAATGCGAGAAGACTTTCAATTGTTGGCGATTGAACGGTTGGCTCGTCTGCGTTAATCCAGCACTCAGCACCATTTTCCATAAGCGATCACTCACTGTGTGTCAGGGCGTTCAATAAATCAAAGGTATCGCCTTTGTCATTACTCGCGTATTTGATCCACCGCGTGTAACGCAAAGTACAACTGATGTGACGATGACCGAGTGGTTGTTGCAATTGAGGCAAAGGCATACCGGCTTCGAGTTGATGGGTTGCATAAGCATGTCGGAGTGCATGAATGCCGCCACGTTTATGGATTTCTGCTTTTAGCTTCGCGCCGGTATACGCTTTTTGTAACGTCGACTTCCCCAAGGGGGTTTGTGGCTCCTTTGAGTAAAAAAGCCACTCCATGGGATGGAATTCTTTCCAATAAGCTCGAAGGCAATCCTTCAAACTATCGGTAAAATCGACTTCGCGATCTTTGTGGCCTTTTCCGCCAATCACTCGGATAACATTCCGCTCGCCATCGAGATCTCTGATCCGTAGATTAACGATTTCACTCACTCGCAAACCGGTCGCATAAGCCACTTTTAAACCCGTCCGGTGTTTTGGAACCGGGCACATTTCGATGATCGTCTTCACCTCGTTTTGGCTGAGTAACTCGGGAATTTTTTCTTCTTTTCTGGGAAACGGCAATTTGCCTTTTGCCAAGGGCCTTTCTAAAACTTGATCGAAGAAGAAACGCGCGGAATGGATAAATTGCCGACAACTGCTATAAGACCAATGTTTCACTTGATGACAATAGAGCAAGTATTTTCGGACATCGTTATCCTTGATTTTTGCCGGACTTCGATTGAAAAACTTTGCGAGTTGGGTAATGTGATAAAGGTAGGTTTTTTGAGTGTTGGGTGCGAATCCTTTAAGCACCATTAACTCAGTCATTTGCTGACGTAAACTAGCCATCATCTTTCTCCTTTTAATCGGCCTGAATTGACCATTAAAAGTGTGGTTGATGATGAATAAATTGGTAGGAAAAAAGCTCCGCGAAGCGGCTTAGTTCAACAG
>CAZOBX010000302.1:0-6595 GCA_964578045.1 uncultured Kangiella sp.
GCTAACTGACGATTTTAAGTTTTCCACCATGAAGTCTGTTCTAGTTGCTAAGTTTAGCTATTTGCTTGGTCACTTTTTAATAATTTCAAATCAACTAGAACAGACTTCATGGTGGAAAACTTAAAATCGTCAGTTAGCTTTATCAATCGAGATTTACATTTAGATAAATTGTTGTAATGTCTAAATTTGGAAAAACGGCTAATATTCTTCACAACTGGCTGCTCTGGATCGACTTCCCAGGGGTGTATATAAAAAACGAATGGTCTATTTTGTTTGTTAATCTGTTTTAACCCCCACCGACTAAAAGAATAGGGAAATAATCGGAAATACCCCCCTCCAGCGATTGGTATAGTCATCATTCTACTCTTAAGTGTGGTGATAGGAAATTCCACAATTTGCCCACCCTTTGGCGCAGTCAATAAATGAGGTACAGGATTAATATCCGCGATCCCATATTTATCATGGCGCATTGGAAAAATACTCGAGTCATATTTAAATCCAGCTTCAACCAAAACGTCAAGCGCCCATAAAGATTTATTAGTAATTGAATAAGTTGCTGCTCGATATCCTTCTACAGGTTGTTGGACAATATCTTCCAAGAGCGCTTTGGAGTCGATAGTCTCCTGTTTAAATACAGATTGTTGTTGATTGTAAATCAACTGATGGGACATTCCGTGAGATGCAATCTCGTGCCCCTGAGCTGAGATTTGTTCAACTAACTTGGGAAATCGTTTAGCAATCCAGCCCAACACAAAAAAGGTGCCCTTTTGTTGAGCATCATCGAGAATTTTTAACATAAGATGGGTATTTTTTTCTACACGGGATTCGTGTTGTCCCCAGCTATCAATATTAATGGCCGAACTGAGAGCTTCAACTTGAAAGTAGTCTTCTACATCAACTGTAAATGCATTATTCATTTTATTATCACACTATTTGGAGTTTTTTATCCGTTTGTTCAACTATTTAGCTGATACACGGGTTGGTTCAAATAAACCATTAGTTTTGGGTGATACTGCGAGGTGAATATGAAAAACCAATGCTCAATGACTTTGAGTCACCGCCATTTAGCCGAGTGTTTTGATTATCGCTCGCGGCATTTCTTTTATCGAAGGATATATAATATGACAGCGATGCACTAGAAGCGTAATTATAACGGAATTCGTAACTATCAACTTTGGTATTAATTGTCGAATTGTCTAGCCCGGTAAAACTATTTTTATTTTTCCTAACGGAAAACGCCACATTAGTATCTATCCCAGTGGAAAAAATCCGGGCAAGGGAATAAGAAGCTGTAACAGTTATTCCCTTTCGGGTTTCTTCGCTATTACCTCCCGTACCAGTAAATTCTAAATCGAAAGCATTGAAAGTTAAACTAATAAAAGTTTCACTAATCGCATAGTTCAGGTTAGTTGAAACAAGCTCTTGAGCTGCACCAAAGGACTCATCGGAAACATCAACACTACCGTCAATAAAGTTATCGTTAAGTCGCAATAAAAAGCCCTTTCGATAACTTGCGTCGAGTAGGTGGGTTCGATTGACTTGTCTACTATAAATCACATTCAACAGGTTGGTATCAAATTCTCGACCTAGCTCATCTTCTATTTCAGCCCGACCATATTCTAGCTGTAACTGATTGCTTGCGCCTCTTCCAATCCAACGAAAAAACGCATCTTCCTGTATAAAATCAATATTTCCAGTGCCGCTCTCGCTGTCCAGGTCATTATCAGTTGAATTAAAAATAAACGATATATCAGTGGTTGCGTTGATTTTTTTCTCGTATCGAATGGATTTAATCTTACTGATCGTATCAAATGAAGAGCCATCAGATTGGATACCAGATTGGTCTTTTCGAGTAGAAGTCACGTGAGTTCCCTCGAAATAAATTCGATCGATTGGGCTTAGTTTAAAAAAATAACTCGGCCGTATGGTGATCACATTTACGTCGGCAACATTGTCAAACTGTTGGGTAGAAGTTCGATTCTGTGGCGTTTGAGAAAAATCATCCCTTAAAAGCAAACCAAAATTGTTACTGACCGCTTCATAAGAGAGCTCTAAAGCAAGTTGTTTTGTTTCTTGATCGGAAAGTCCATCCAAACTAAAAAAGGATTTCGAATAGGCGCCTGATAGTCCAAATATCAAGTAGGAGTTTTGATCCGTATCTATACCAAAGGAAATACCATTATTAGAAGAATAACCCGATGCATCATCAATGTTTGAATCAAAATTATCGCTATAAGTTAAATCCGAAAACACACTGTAAGTATAATCAATCGCGAGAACCGTTTGAGCATTGAAAACCAACAACAATAATAAGCATTTTAGAAACACATTAACGCGCATATTGTTCTCCATAGTTGACTAAAAATCATCCAGAATAATGCCGGCAAATTTTTCGCCTCCGACCGTCAACATAGCATGTTTGATGTCCGTTTCACTACACTTGCCATAGGGTACGACCAAGATAACACAATCGCACAAGTCCATTAAAATTCGAGTGTCCGCAGAAGAACCGATAGAGGGTGCAACTATCATAGGAAATCGCTCTGGGTATCTTTCTACTAGAGTTTCTACCAGGTTTTTCATACGACTACTGGTGAAATATTCTGAGATATCCTCATGAGCATGACCACAAGGAATATAGCGCAACCTGCTAATCGGCGTTTCATACAAAATGTCGTCAATTTCCACCCCTTCAGTTTCGATATAGTCGATTATCCCTCGATCAAGTTCAATATCGAGCAATGCTTCCATATTGGTATTATTGATATCCGCATTAATAATCAAAGACGTCTTACTCGAATCCAGTGCAAACGCCATGGCCATATTGGTAACAACCAAGCTAATATCATGTTCGGGAACGACAGAAGTCACTAAAGTCGTAAAGTTCTTCTTTGATTGGCCAGCGATTAACTTTGTACGCAAGTTTCGATATTCGTTGAGTAAAACTCTATCCTTAGTTCCTGTTGAAATTAGGCACCGTTCATTAAGTTCCTTTGGTGAATATTTTCGCTTTTGAGACATTGCGGCAATACCTTTGCGCGAAGATATTTCATGTTTTGGTTCATCTACAGTTACCGGTGTATTTGGCACATAATTGGTCTTTGAATTTATCTCTTTACTTTTCGCTCTCAATTCTTTCTTAGAATCTTTAAGGTTTTTCAAAAAGGCTGATTCGATAATACTCATGTTCTATCCTTGCATATGTAGCCAAATTTCATAACCGAAAAGGCTCCAGGAAGTTAATAATACAAAAAACAGAGTAGCCACTTTAACGAATTTTTGTCGAAAACCGGTTCCCACTATCACCGGTCGAATGGTCGCTAAAACCGGTAATTTAAGCGTGTCGGCAATTGCTCTTTGGTCTCGTATTTTTTGATCCAACAATGCCAAGCCATAAACCAGACCGAGAGGTACAGCAATGCTTAAAACAAGTCCGGCCAGGATAAAGTGAATAAAACGAAGTCCCTTTGGATTGGCCGGCAAAGACGCTTTCTCTTCAATTCGAGTGGTCCGGCCCTGATTTGCTATGTCAATATTCATTGATATTCTTGCGTTTTCTCTTTGTTCAATTAGTTCGTTATACTTGGCTTTATTAACTTCATAATCTCTATTTAATTCTGAGATCTCAGCTTCAACCATATTAATACGATTTATTTTTAGCCTTTCATTTTCTAGCAAACGGATAAACTGCCCACGTTTTGACCCTAATGTTGAAATATCTGTCTTGCTCTTTAAAATCTGACTACGTAATTCTAATGCCATCGGCGAGTCAGTAAGAGCCTCAAGCTTACGTGTTTTATTGGGCGAATTCCTTGAAATAATTTCGTTGTTGATGTCATCTTCTACCGCTTTTATCTGAGCTATAATCTGAACTATATCTGGGTAAGTATCCTGATAGATTAATCTGAAGTCTTCTAATTGAGTTTTTAACGCTGCCACCCGAACCCTTAACAATCCTTCACGTTCAATACTTGCACTATTTTCGGTGCCACCTTCCCCGGATAGTTGACTTTTTTGTGCCTTTAACTTCGACTCAACACCAGAAATCTCAATATCGAGTTCTTCCATCTGTCTTTTTAGGGTTAAGACCCTTTCATTAGCTAAGGTTTTTGCTCCAGGTGTTGAATCAAGATTTTTTTCCTGAAATTCTTTTATCGCTTGTTCGGCATGCCGCAGTTTTTCGTGATAAACAGTCGCCTGACTATCTATAAACTCAAAGGCATCACGGCTTTGCTTTTGCTTTGCTAGTTGGCTATCGCGAATAAATATATTGGTCATTTTTTTTGCTGTTAAATACGCTCGTTCGGGATCTTTATCGCGATAACTTATTTCAAGAATATTCTTACCCTGACTGGTAATCTCAGTTCTTTCACGTATTTTTTCAATTGCCTGCTCTAACTCTTCGGCTCTGGCTGATTTATCTAACCAATTACCTTCAGTTATAATTTCCGTAATCGTTTTACGACTACTCATAATTTGTTTGGCCATTTTTGATGGATCAGCCACTGCTGTAGTAACCGCCGTACCTTCCATCAATGGCCTCAAAATGTTTTTATCATCGACAATGACTGTTGCAGTAGACGTATAAACCTGTGGCCATATCCAAGCAAGGCCGCCAAAAATGCCGGCAATGATAAAATAAACTATCACTACCAAACGTCGGCGGGTCCAGACTTCTTTAAGCAACATCCGAACGATAAAATCTATATCAGCGTTCATTTTACAATTCCTTAAAAAGTTCTCTCTGGCACAGACAATATATCGCCCGGCTCCATTGCATAATTAGTTGTCATATCGCCATCTTCAAAGATGTCGTCTATGTCGACATTAAGGCTTTGTGCCTTACCATTTATTCGTCTGAATAATTTTGCACTGTTTCCGGATGCAAATTCATTTAATCCTCCGGCTTCTAGCACAACATCTAACACTGTCATACCTTGACGATAGGTAATTGAAAGTGGATTACTCACTGCACCTGTCACTCGCACTCTGGCCAAATACTCATGACTGTTTAATTCGAACAAAATGACCGCAACGTTGGGTTGTTTAATATATTTGCCAAGTCGGCTTTTGATTTCATCGGCAACATCAACGGGCGTTCGTCCGCCCGCAAGAACTTCACCAATTAAGGGAACCGATATCATTCCATCTGGCCGAACCGGCACAGTGATCGACAAATCGGGGTGCTTCCAGACGTTTACCTGAATTCGGTCATCAACACCAATATGGTACTGTTCAATTAATAATCTTTTTGCTGCATCAGGCTTTAGACCAGCATTTTCAGCCGGTGGAGTACTACTGCAACCAACAACTAACATTAACACTAACAAACTCATTATTTTTTTCATATTCCGCCCCTTATCTTACACCTTTTCCTAATAATATCACTTCTAACGTTTGTAGCAATATTAAAGCATCCATTACTACTGAATGGTTCTTAACATAATAAAGATCGTACTGTAATTTGTTATAAGCGTCCTCTTCACTTGCGCCATAGGGATATTTAAGTTGTGCCCACCCTGCTAACCCCGGTTTAACACTATGACGAACGCTAAAAAATGGTATCTTTGCTTCCAACTGGTCAACAAATTCGGGCCGCTCTGGCCTTGGCCCCACAATACTCATATCGCCTCTGAAAATATTAAGTACTTGGGGTAATTCATCGATGCGGACTTTACGAATAAATCGTCCCACTCGGGTAATTCGACTATCCGATTGAGACGCCCATTTAGCCTCCCCATCTTTTTCAGCATTGATTACCATACTTCGAAATTTTAATAAATTAAAGGTTTTTCCATTAAATCCAACTCTAACCTGCTTATAAAATATCGGTCCACTAAACCCGCTCTCAACAAAAATTAGCACCGCTGTTAATAATAGAATAGGAAACATGAATGCCAAAATGATAAAACTTAGTCCAATATCAAAAAGCCTTCCAATTAAACTTCCAAGATTACTTGTGCCCGAATCTTCATTAAAAATCATCCAACTGGGGTTAAGCATATCTAGTCTTAGCATGCCTTTTTCCCTTTCCCAAAACGCCACGAAGTCAATACAATTGATGTTATCCAGCTTGCATTCCAACAAATCTTTTATCGGAAGTTTTTTTCGACGGTCGGAAATGGCGACAACTATTTCATCTATTTTGTACTCCATACAATATTCCGAAAGATCATCACCGGTGTTTACCAGGTACTTTTCAGGTATTTTCGACTCCTCACCTGCTATTCGTACAAAACCGTGTATCGAATAACTAGCAAAATGGGGTGTCAAAGCCCTGTGACGAGGATTATTCTTTTGGTTCTTATTTTCTTCAGATTCTAATAAATTAGAGGCTATTTCACCGACCCCTAAAATCAGTATCTTTCTGCGCAAAGCTTCGCCACCAACGGTATGGTAAAGAAGAGTCCTCAAAGTGGACAGCCCTATCAATGAACAAACGGCTGAATACGCTAAGATACCACGGCCAATCAATAAATTCGGAAAAATATAATATCTTAGGCAAATCGGTCAATAACGTATTTTCGACCGAAGAATTCAATTATAAAATGCCTTATATGACCCTTGCGTTAGCCAACCATAAACAACATTTTGA
>CAZOBX010000303.1:0-6587 GCA_964578045.1 uncultured Kangiella sp.
GAAAATGAAATTGCCTATAAAGCGCTTGGATTAGCTGAATATCTGAATGGCCAGTTAGAAAAAGCCATCGGTTCAAACTTGAAGGCGGTGCAACTTAAACCAAATTACTTGCAAGCCAATACTAATCTCGGGTTTATCTATCGGGAGTTAGGTCAGCTAGACTTAGCGCTGCAATGGAATTATAAAACGATAAAGATAGACCCTTTTTATGCTCCTGGCTATTTACATCTCGCTCAAAGTTATCAGGCGCAAGGAAAATATGAATTGGCGGAAAGAAATTTCATCAAGGCTCTGGAGCTTAAACCAGACTATCAACTGGCCAAGAATGCCTACGCCAACTTTTTACTTAGTCGGCCCTCAAAATTATTTTAGATATCAGTTTAAAGGAAAAGGGGACTACAAATCGTCAATCTTTTTTTTCAGGTCGTAACCTTTATCCGTGACGATAGCCTCCAGAATTCTAATTCTCTCCTCTAAATTTTCGAGTTTAGCGATTCTGCCTTCGACGCCCGAAAGATCGACTTCTGGCTTATCCTTAACCTTGATCCATTCCTTGACTAATCCTGCCAACAGAGATGCGACGACGATAATCACCACCATTCCAAAAACACTGGGTTGAAGAAATGCCATTTGTTAATTCCTCCAAAATAAAAAAGTAGTCTCAATAAAGTATAGTTCAGTTGTTTCAATCAATTACATAGTAATATACTATGTTTAAACCAGTTTTCAATTACCCACTAACAAATAGTAACAAGATGCAAATCAGTCTTGCTGAAAAAGCGCTATCTGCGATCAAATCGATAAACTCTTCCTCTAAAACGAGCCTTGATAGTGATTTATTCCAATTGATTTCAAAGGCGCTAAAAATAAGCCCCTTTGTTGCCGATGTTATTAATGGGCAATGCCATTCGGTTGTAACTCAAGTGAGTTGGCACGCAAAGCATCAAGCCTGTGAATTTGATAAATATTTAACCGAGAAAATTCAATCTTGCTTATTTAATCAACCGATTAAGGTGCAACAAGATCAAATCCCGGATCTAACTGTGTACCAAGTGGAATATCAATCTGAAATCACTGTCATGGCAATGCTCAGAAAAATTCGCCGATCGCATTCAGCGGCCATCGCCATACTAGAGTTAAACGGTGAATTATCTATTCAAGAGTCGATGTGGCGTATGAGCATTCTTGCGGAGCAATTAACCCGCACCGCCTATCTATGGAGTTATGCGGTCCTACAACGAGTGTTTGGTTTGCCTAAAGCTAAATATGGACCGTCGAATAACCATCCGGATGATAAACTCCCTCAGAATCTGTTGATCCTGGCGATGGGAAAATTTGGCGGTTATGAGCTTAATTTTTCCTCGGATATCGATCTGATATTTTTTTATCCCTCGGAGGGGCATACAAGCGGCGGCCGGCGTAGTACCGAGAATTATCGATTTTTTCAAAAAGTTGGCGTTTTATTAATCAAATTGCTCAATGAACCGACTGGGGATGGTTTTGTATTTAGGGTGGATATGCGCTTAAGACCTTACGGCGATTCAGGAAACCTGGTGATGTCGATTGACCAGGCCGAAGATTATTATCATGAACAAGGACGAGGATGGGAGCGATTTGCCATGGTCAGGGCTAGATTGATAACCGGCCACAGCGAAGAGCGGCGTCAGCTTGAAGAAATTATCACTCCTTTTGCTTTCAGACGATATATCGATTATGGGGTGATTGATTCGTTACGCAACATGAAGGAAATGATCCAGCGAGAGGTCAGGCGCCGAGGTTTAAAAGGTAATATAAAGCTCGGTGCTGGCGGGATTAGGGAAATTGAATTTATGGTGCAATCGCTGCAATTGATCCAGGGTGGGCGAGACAGTCGTTTACAAGAAAAGAGTATTTTGAAGGTATTGCCCTTGTTAGCGGAAGTCAATCTCTTACCAGAAAAAACCAGCGTGGAGCTGGCTAAAAATTATCGTTTTTTACGAAGAATCGAACATTGTATTCAGGAGCTGGATGAAAAACAAACACAACAATTACCAGAAGAACCCTACAGACAGCAAATTATCGCCGAGTTAATGAGTTTCGAAAGTTGGATAAAATTTAAACAGGCACTAGAGAAAATTCAACAGGATACCAATGAACATTTTAGTTTGTTATTTGGTGAAGAAAGAACCCTATCAGAACAACAGGACGACTTTTATTTTTCCTTATGGGAAGGCCATATTAGCACTCAACAGTTGATAGAAAAATCACCCGACATCAATAAAAATGATGCTAGTGAGTTGATCCAGCTGCTGGAAAAATTTCGCCATTCCAATCTAGTTATCAATCTATCCGCGCGAGGCGCGAAGCGGTTGAAGTTGTTTTTTCCGGCGTTACTCAGAATTGGTTTGGCCGTCGATAACCCGGTTAAAACGCTCAATAGCTTATTAATTATTCTAAAGGCAATATTAAAGCGTACCGCTTACTTAGAATTATTAAGCGAGAATCTACCGATCCTGCAGCATTTAGTCGATCTAGTCAGTCGAAGCGACTGGATAGTGCAACGATTATCCGATTTCCCGATATTATTTGACGAGCTTTTATATCCCAACAGTTTGTACGAACCGTTGCAGACAAGTGATCTGAAAAGTGAATTGCAACAAAACCTCTTGCGTATTGATGAAAGCGATGAAGAACAAATTTTGGATGCTATTCGCCGGTTTAAGCAGATCAACGAGTTGCGTGTGGCCGCAGCATTATTGTCAGAGCGACTTAGTATATCGCAGGTGAGTCGATATCTTACCCAATTGGCGCAAGTGATTATTCAGGCGTCAATTAGTCAGTGCTGGCGTATTCTATCCGGCCGGTATGGTGAGCCTGAGGAATTAGTTAATAAGTTAAGGTCGACGACAGCCGCCACTCAGCAAAATAAAGCTACCGGATTTGCGGTAGTTGCCTACGGAAAACTAGGGGGACTCGAATTAGGATTTAATTCTGATCTGGACCTGGTGTTTTTATTTGATCAAAAACTAGAGTCTATGACTAATGGTAAAAAAGCAATTAGTGCTAGTCGCTTTTATACACGACTAGCGCAAAAGCTCATTCATTTTCTATCTACAAAAACTAGCCTCGGGGTGTTGTATGAGGTTGATATGCGCCTAAGACCATCTGGAAATTCTGGACTGTTGGTTAGCCATATTGATGCATTTCAAGACTATCAAACTGAAAGCGCATGGACCTGGGAGCATCAGGCATTAGTCAGGGCCAGAGCAATTGCCGGGGATGTCCAGTTAAGTCAAAAATTTGAACAGATCCGAATGACCATAATAAATGCTAAACGGGATCAACAAAAACTCAAAACTGATGTGCTAGAGATGCGCAAAAAAATGCGTATAGAACTAGATAAATCAACTGTTGAACAAATCGATCTTAAACAATGTGTTGGTGGTTTAGTCGATATCGAATTTTTATCCCAGTATTTCGTTTTAAGTTGTTCTAGTCAGAGCCAGTTCGAAGAAGACTCAGCAGAGAAAAATTCACCGCCGAGCAATACCGCTGATGCGCTTAGATTTGCCCATCAAAAACAACAGATAAATAACAAAGATTCATTGAACTTAATCAAATTTTATCGAAGCTATCGAAATTGCCTAAATGAGATGGCGATAGTCAGTGGAGAAAAGTTGATAGACGCCAGCAATTATATTGATGAAAGAGCCTGCGTTGAAAAAATATGGAATGTAGTCTTTTCTGACTAAAAAACTAAAATATTATTCAGTACAGAGGTACAGAAAAAAATAGAAGACAACACAATAGGCAATTTCTAAGTTTTCTGGGGTAGCAAAATAGCAAAAGGAATGTGAGCGCAAACCAGACTTAAATGAATTAGTCAGCGCGCTCTCGTGCCTGGTGGGTAGCCCCAGAAAGACCTTTGAC
Source organism: uncultured Kangiella sp. (assembly GCA_964578045.1). GTDB lineage: Bacteria > Pseudomonadota > Gammaproteobacteria > Enterobacterales > Kangiellaceae. The sequence continues at coordinate 3,910 of CAZOBX010000303.1, forward strand.
CTTAAATAAAATCAAAAGCCCCACTCTCGGAAACTTAAAACCTACAATTCAAAAGTCTTAGCAAAAGAAAAATACAAAGACTCATCATCATCTAAATCACTGCCACTAATCAAAATTCCTATCCCGACATCAAACCCACCAATTTCAGTCCCATAAGATAAATCGAAATATTCACCTTCCGCTTGATCACCGTAACTACCAAAGGTTCCGGTAAAGCCATTGTGTTCAATGGTGATCGTTAAAATAGTGTAATCGCTTTCGGTGGCTGCTTCATTTCCAACCACACCATCCCATTTACCAAGGCTGTACCCAAGACTAAACACACCGTATCCCGCGCTTAAGTTAACTTCGTTATAAGCGCTATCAAAATCACCAGTATATTGGTAGGAAGTTGCACCAAATCCTAAAGACAAACCGCTCTCCAGTTCAAAACTGTAACTAGCGTAAACATCTACTTCAAGGCCGTCATCGACATCAGCAGCCCAGCTACCCAGGCTAAACCCTCCGTCCTCATAGTCGATACCAACACTCGCGGATGGGCCGGTTGTTTGTTGAATGCCGCGGAAATGATATTGAGATACGACTCCAACATTTGCGCTAACTTCGGCGTAAGCTATCTGGCCTATACCAGATGTCGCTAAAATGACCGCTGAAACTAATGTGAGTTTTAATGTTTTACCAAGTTTGATTTTCATTCTGTTGTTTCCTTTTATTTTGTCTTTTTCTTTTAAAATTAAAAATGCAAAGATATCTTTATTAAGTAGATGACATGTCTCTGCCATCCCCCTACAAAGTAGAAGGAGGGAAGGATGTCGATTTTTTGGTTCTATTGCAGAAAAATTGTTGCTAGTGAACTAACTCTGACTTCCAACAAACTCGGGATAAGCTTCGATACCACACTCCGAAGCATCCGCTCCATCGTATTCGTCTTGTTCGCTAATTCGTACGCCCATAATCTTTTTGATGGCAAACCAAACGATAAAACTTGCGCCAAATACCCAGGCGGCAATAACTGCGACGCCGATAAACTGGGTAAGGAAGCTTACGTCTTTGGTAAAGGGAACGAGCATTACGCCAACAATGCCAGCGACACCGTGCACTGATATCGCGCCGACCGGATCATCGATTTTAATTTTGTCAAAAAAGTTGATTGCGAAAAATGCTATAGCGGCACCTATTCCACCAAACAACACAGCAAGAGTCGGGGTAGGGGAATCAGGAGCGGCTGTAATAGTGACCAACCCAGCCAATGCGCCATTTACAATTAAAGTTAAATCCGCTTTTCCATAAAGGAAAGTACTTAGTAAATAGGCCACTAATGCACCCGCTGCTGCCGCGGCGTTAGTATTTAAAAATATCTTACCGACAGCGTTAGCATCTTCCATCGAATTAAGGGTTAATTGTGAGCCACCATTAAATCCAAGCCAGCCCATCCACAAAATAAAGGTTCCTAGCGCAACTAATGGCATATTGGCCCCCGGCATCGCTTTAACACCTTTGCTGGAATAACGACCTTTACGAGGTCCTAATAGTATGACGCCGGACAAAGCGGCCATCGCTCCGGCAAGATGCACGATGCCTGAACCTGCAAAGTCGCTAAATCCCATACCACCATCTTCAACGCTCGCGCCTAAAAAGCCAGCACCCCAGGTCCAATAACCTTCAACAGGATAAATCACCGCTGTCATAAAGATCGCAAAAATAAGGAATGCAGAAAGTTTCATTCGTTCCGCAACCGCACCGGAAACAATCGACATTGCGGTGGCGACAAAAACTACCTGAAAGAAAAAGTCGACTTCTCTTGGTTGAGTCGCGCCCTCTGCGGTGGCATCAATTCCAAAACCAAAACTGGGTAGCCATCCAGCGGTGTCGCTATCGACATACATGATATCGAACCCCAGAATTTGGTAGGCGATACAGGCTAGCGCATAAAGTAAAAGGTTCTTGGTCAATATTTCGGTGGTATTTTTGCTTCGTACCAAACCAGCTTCTAGCATCGAGAATCCAGCGGCCATCCACATCACCAGTGCACCAGAAAAAAGGAGGAAAATTGTGTTAAATATATAATTGTGTTCAAGGACTAAAGTTTCACTGTTCATTGTCTTATTCTCTTTTTGTTATCGAGTATGCTGGCGATTTAAATGGCATCAAGGTCGATTTCATTGGTACGAATTCGATAAGCTTGCTGAATTTTTGATACAAAGATTTTGCCATCTCCTGGTTTGCCTGTTTTTGCCGATTCGACAATGGTTTCTATAATTCTGTCCAGGGAATCTTCACTGACGGCTATTTCGATTTTCATCTTGGGAATAAAATCGTTGGAATAAGAGGCGCCCCGGTACACTTCGGTACTGGCACGTTGACTGCCGAGACCCTTTACTTCGGTGACGGTCATGCCGCCAATCCCTTCATCAACTAATTTGTCGTAAATATCATTAAGTTTAAAAGGTCTTACTATTGCTGTTAGCCAGTACAAAATTCTCTCTCCTCTGGTTATTTTTCTGATGTAACGTTTTTTTACCCGCAGGGAATTATATTTTCACTAAACAAACCAATTCAAATACCGTGCCAGCTCTAAATTTCGCAATATCTAGTACCTCAACACAGGGATTTTGACTAGTTAAGCCAGTCGAGAAATTGGCCAGAACTAGGCGCTTACCTGCAGGACTAGCTCGCTA
>CAZOBX010000304.1:0-6584 GCA_964578045.1 uncultured Kangiella sp.
TCCATATATAATTCATCACATAGGAATCGCAAAAAACTCATGATGCTATCCTTTTCAGTATTTGCTTCCGAGCATTTTTTCTTTTTTTAGATTGAGGGTCTGTAGCATGAACAAAGGTTTCTAAAATGCTCATTTTTATTTTAGGAGTATCAACTGAAAGTTTGTTTTTTGTCCAGCCGAATTTTATTTTGTTTTGGTTTATCTTTGTGGGGTAATAATATTGATAATTAGAGTATTGCAGCTTCTCAATGAGCCCTATTTTATTTAGTAAATATAAATATCGAGAAATCGTTTTTATTGGAATTTTAATATCTATAGCCGCGAGTGAAATTTCGATTTCGCCAATCAATATTGGAAAGCAAAGTGCAATTATTTCATAGATTAGCAGAGCTTTATGGCCAGAATTATCTAGGCTAAATTTTTCGTTTTTTGAACTTAACTTTAGTTTTTCGCGAATAATGTCGCAAAGATCCTCGATGTTGTCATCGTCATAGTCAGTAATATCGGGTTTGGGCCAAGGGTATATAGCAACAGAGGAATGGTCCTTCCTTCTTATATATTCTAATGGACCTAAATATATGAAAGAGTCTTCATCTGAAACTTCTTCCTGAGGAGCGATGATAATTAGTTTCTTGTAAAATTCGGGTTTATTGCAGAACATTCCTAGTTCTACAAGGGATCCTGGGCTTTCCAAAAAAATAATGACCAGTGTGGATATACTTGCTATATCATCCTCAAACATTAATAAATCTGTATATGCATTGTCTTTGAAATAATCTTTGAAATTTTCTGCGAGTACAAATGCATCATGTATAAGTGGATCAGTACGTACTGTGTATGAGATTAGCCTATCTCTAAAACTAGGGGGGATAATTTCTGTCGCATCCACTTTTCCTCCGCAGAGAAATAAGTGATGTTCAGTCAAATTTACGGAGAAATTGTTATGATCAAGCTGATTGAATACATTTTTTAAACTGTTTTCAAATTCGTTACTCAAAAAATATATCCTTATTTAGAAATAAAAACGGGCTTTAAGGCCCGTTTCATATACTCTTTACTCTAAGAGGGCGTTAGACATTTTTCTAGCGCTCCTGAGGTACGAAGGATCGGTAGAAAAATGTCTAACGCAACCCTAAATGTACTCAATAAATTAGTGTCTGGCGAATCGCCCGACAAGGCCAAGTTACTTCAAATATATAGCCACACCGCTAAAGAGTAAATAAAGTATAAGCTCCAGACATGATTTTTTCAACTGTTTGTATTCGTTAAGCGTATACTCGCGACGTTTTGTTTGCGGAGATTTTCTAAGCTTGATGAACCGTTCCAGAAAAGGTGATGTGGTCTATTGTGATCCGCCATATGTAACATTATCGCCAACCGCTAGTTTTACCAGTTATGCGGCGCAAGGTTTTTCTTACGACCAACAAGTTGAACATGCCTATCGGGCAAAGCATCTAGCCAATCGTGGGGTGAAAGTGGTTGTTTCAAATCATGATAATGCGATTACCCGGCAAATATATCAAGATGCGGGTATTGAGTCCGTTGTCGTACGGCGGTTTATTAGCCGTGATGCGAATAATCGAGGAAATGCCAAAGAGCTTTTGGCGGTTTATGAATAGGTTAGTTAACCCGAGCTGGGGTTAGGTAGGTTCTATTATTTAATTAATTTAAGACCGGTTGATGCAGAAAACCACTCCGACTTCTAACGATAATGTCTAATTATACCATCATCCAAACAGCGCTTTTATAACCGAGATCTTCAATCAATTTCGTTGGACTAGCACCAACTCGGATATATTTATCCCGATTTTGCATAATCTTCCGATAAAATCCTTTCTCCCGATCTAACTACATGTCCTAAATTGTCGTATGATGGTCATAACGGCCAAGCGCTAATTCGTTCTAAACTGGAGTCATGAGCATGTCCTACACACATAAAATAGCTTTTCTTGGATTCGACCGGATACAACTTCTCGATTTGGTTGGCCCGTTAGAGTCATTTTTGACGGCTAATCGAATTATAAAGGACAAGCTATACCAAACTTTCATAATTGGCGAGACAGATCGATTTACCTCTGAATCTAATATTAGCGTATTAACGGATCGCCAATTAGGGGAAGACGTGGAAATTGATACTTTGTTCATACCCGGTGGAGTGGGCGCACGTATTGCGGAAATTTCAACCCCCTTTCGACAATGGATTGACGCCAATTTCGATCGCATTGAACGCATTGTTACGGTCTGCACTGGGTTGTTTTTGATAGCCGATCATCCTTATTTAGAAAACAAAGAAGTTGTCACTCATTGGGGATATAGCGAAAAATTACAAAATTTATATCCTCAACTAAAAGTTAACCATGAACGATTATTTATTAAACAGGGAAAATTCTATTCTGCAGCAGGCATATTAAGTGGGATCGATTTGGCGTTAAATCTGATCGAAGAAGACCATGGCGTCGACGTTGCTTCATTCACCGCTAAATATCTGGTGACCTACTTAAAGCGTTCTGGACATCAGTCTCAATTTTCTGAACCCTTAAAATTTCAATCTCACAATAATGGCCATTTGGATCGAGTGAATCGTTGGTTAAACGAGAATCATGATAAATTTTTTACCGTTGAAGAACTTGCTGATCAAGTTCATATCAGTGAACGACATCTAAACCGCCTAATACAAGCTCATTTTCATATGACCGCAGCAAAATATATAGAACACATAAAATTGGAGCAATCGAAAGTTTATCTGGCAAAAAACAACATTTTGATTGAAACGGTTTCTGAACAACTCGGTTATGGCTCCGCCGACTCTTTTAGGCGAAGCTTTAAGCGTAAATACGGCATCACACCACAATCTTATATAAAAAGATTTCACTAGCTTTTGAAAGAAATTAACGAGGAAATTTAAATGAAAAAAATAGTCACTGTCATTGCTTTATTGTTACTAGTTATTGGTGGAGGGTTATACGCCCATACCGTTAGTCCGGTAGACTCAATTGATGAGATCAAGAACTTTCATTTTGTGTCTAAGCGATTGGCTAGCTCTGGTATGTTAACCCTAGAGGATTATCAACACATAAAAGACTATGGTTTCAAACACGTGATTAATCTTTTGCCGGGAATGCAAATTAAGGAAAAACGCCGAGTGGAATCCTTAGGATTGAGCTACCAGCAAATTCCTGTCGCTTGGTCTGAACCGACCTTGGATGATTTCAAACTGTTTATTAAACTAATGCAATCGTACGGAGAAGAAAAAGTATATGTTCATTGCCAATTGAACTGGCGCGCATCCGCTTTTGTTTATTTATATCGGGTGACTCAATTAGATATCTCGGAAGATCTAGCGCGCAAAGATCTCGTTGCAATTTGGACTCCACATGATGGTTGGGAAGAGTTTGTCTCAGATACCATAAAACACTTTCGATGAACTTTGACAAAACCAACTCAAATTTTGGAGATGTTTTGAACACTAAAAAGCAAATCGCTGAATATTGGAATCCATACGTCGCCGGGATTTTACTTGGTCTGATTTTATTGGCCAGTTTTCTTGTTGCTGGACGCGGTTTGGGGGCATCAGGTGTTACCAGTCAGCTCTTGGCACATGGAGCGGATGCTTTGAGCTTTGATAACGACTATCTTCAATCGCAAAAGAGCAATGATAGCCTGATCGATACTTGGATATTGTTCGAAGTGGTTGGAATGTTTTTAGGTGCGTTTTTGTCCTCCAAGCAGAGTGGTCGATACAAAAAAGAAATTACAAAAGGAAGTAGTATCAGCAACAAAAAACGTTTGATATTTGCACTAATTGGTGGGCTTTTGATGGGATTTGCCGCCAGGCTAGCAAGAGGCTGTACTAGCGGACAGGCGTTAACTGGAGGCGCGTTGTTAAATGCAGGCAGTTGGTTGTTTATGATCGCAGTATTTATCGGTGCGTATCTCGCTATTATCTATTCAAAAAGGAGCTGGCAATGAACTTTCCTCTATTTCCTTACCAACATATAACGCCAGTAATCAATCTAATCTTTGCTTTATTGATTGGCATAGGATTCGGTTTTGTTCTAGAGCGCGGAGGTTTAGGCAATGCTAAAAAATTGATTGCTCAGTTTTTACTAAAAGACCTTACCGTTTTTAAAGTCATGTTTACTTGTATTATTACAGCTATGACCGGTTTGTTTTTTCTCTCACTATTTGGCGTGATAAATCTGGACTTAATCAGTTCGTCTGACAGTTATTTGCTACCGCAGCTGATCGGTGGGCTAGTGCTTGGAGTTGGTTTTGTTATAGCTGGTTATTGTCCAGGTACAACCATTGTAGGGATGGCTTCGGGAAAGATTGATGCTATTTATAGTTTTATCGGATTATTTGTAGGTGCATTGGTTTTCTCTCTAGTGTTTCAGTGGGTAGAACCATTATACAACTCAACACGATTAGAAACGTCTAATCTAAGCCAAATATTGGATCTAAAACAGGCGACCGTTATTACGATTGCAATATCTTTTGCGTTAGCTGGCTTTTATGTCTCCGAAAAGTTGGAGTTTTCAAATGAGTAATGGCCTAAAAGTATTTTCGGTGGTGTTTCTCTCACTAGCATTGCTGGCGATGATGACTGATGACAAACCCGCAGGGCAAGCCAATATTCCAGATGAAGACATGTTATCTTTTTCAGAGTTCGACCAGATTGTACTTTCACCGGTGGAAAAAATATCGGCCATTGAACTCGCAGACTATTTGATTAAACAACAGCATCACTACAATCTATTCGATTTACGAAACCCACCAGCTTCTTATCAAATACCAACGTCTGAACAATTATCGATTCAACAAGTTCTTGACAGGAATATTGCCATCAATGAAACCATAATCCTGTATTCAAACAATGAAACTCGGGCGCTACAATTATACTATCTATTGAAAATACGCGGATATTTCAAAGTTGAGGTATTGAGCGGAGGTCTGCAGCAATGGCATCAGGAGATCTTACAACCAAACAGAAGTCATATTTCAAGTGAAAAACAGGCCTCTAGAAAAAAAATAACCGAATACTTTGGCGGGCAATTTAGTCAAACCGAACAACCCGTTAAAATCAAGAAAATAGTCATCGACAAGAAAATAAAAGAACATCATGGCTGCTAAGGTTAATAACCTTAACTCTGGATGGCTGCTCTTATCCGGAGTTGAGGTTTAATAGTAATACTGCGCAGTCAACTGGATATGGTCGTCTCGTCTAAACAAATACACAGGATCCATCGGTTTATCAGACTCAAAAAATCTGGCATCCAGTGAAACCTTAATATTGTCACCAAAACGGCGGCTAGCCTCAATTAATACACTGGTTGAACTAAAGTCTAAATCATAACTCAAGCCAAATAACACTTCAGTTGATTGCACATCATTAAGGGCTAAACGACTGCCGAAAAATAAATCATTTTGAAAGGTTGAAGAACTTTCTTTACCTCTTTCATCCCAAGCATATTCAACCAGCCAACCCAAATCTGCATTGGATTCAAAAATGCCATATTGACTATATTCCAGACCACCCTGTAATGCCCAATAGTCTTGTTGACTATTATCATTGTGAATCATTTCTAATTTCCACAAAGTGGATTCAGTATTGAGTTGAAGTTCAATACCAAGTTGGCTGATTTGTTTATAAAATGGGACTAATTCAGGCATTCCAGTCGGTGTAACGATCGCAATTAGATCGGGTGCCCGACTAGTACCCTCGAACCATGAAAGTCCGATATCCAAATCTTCAATACTATGAGTCCAGCGCACCGCCCAGTCGACATGTTGATCTTTATCGCTTGATTCATATAATGCATTGTCAGTATTGACCAATGGAATCCCAGGTCTACCTTCAGCGCCGGCAAAGGTTCTCTCCCTAAAGTAGGGAAGAATATAAAAATCAGTGATCCCCCATTCTTTGACTAAAGAAAGGTTGAGCATAGGTTGTCCTAATTTGTCTTCATTATCAACATCTTCCACTGAATCGCTCTGATTGATGATATCCACTAAATGTTGGAATTCAGTCACTCCCCAAAAATCACGGCGGACACCGATGCGAGTCTCCCAGTCATCCCCCACATGAACCCAGCTGAGTTCTCGAATATCAACATGGGTTCTTTCGTTGTCGTATTGATCGACACGAGCAGAAGGAACAAATTCAAACGAATCCTGGCTGTCATTCCAGCTCCAGTAAAATTCCGGCGCAGCAGCTAAAGATATTTGATTGTCGTGTTGAGACGGTGAAAGCGGGTCTTCATAAAAAAATCGACCTTGAATTTCGATATTTCCGCGTGCTTCAAATTCATTGGCCTCTGCGGAAAAAAAATGCCCCACAAGGAGGCAAACCATCGTAGAATGGAAAAGGGTTTTATTCATGCTTTACTCTAAATCAATTTGGTTATTGCTTGTTTTTTTAAAACGACCCTTCCCTTGGAAGGGGAGGGTTCCCTCAAGGGACCTACTTTTGGTAGGGAGAGGTCGAAAATTATTAAACTACCTGGCTCTCTTTAATGCATTTTTATTAAAGTCTTTTTCATCGAGACCTGTTTTCATTTTGAAATCGGTATAGTTTAATATGGTGC
>CAZOBX010000305.1:0-3454 GCA_964578045.1 uncultured Kangiella sp.
CTTAACGAAGAAGATGGTTGTTTATAGCCTCGCCTAAGAGCGCCTACTTTTGGTGTTCAAGTTTCCTGGCTGAACACTGAAACGAGCATCTTGAGGTGAAACGGGTATAAACCTTCATTATTGAGCATCTATTCGCCAACACCTGTGGAGATTTTTTCTTGAAAAGTCCTGGCTGGTCGTTTGTTTGGTAATTTCCTTTACCAGGTATTTGTCTGAACTTAAATATTGCATTTCAAACTGGCGAAAATTATTGGAAAACAGCAAAACCCCTTTTTCAGATAACAACGACGTACATTTTTCAATAAGGGCACAATGATCCCTTTGAATATCAAAATGTTCACTCATTTTTTTGGAATTGGAAAATGTGGGAGGATCGAGAAATATAACGTCATAACGCTCTGGTAGGTGGCTGGCTTCGTCAAGCCATTCGGTAATATCTCTACGCAAGAATAAATGTTCATTTAAATTAATCTTGTTTTCTGTAAAGTTGTCTTTTGCCCATTTTAGATAGGTATTCGACATATCCACGTTAGTCGTTGAGCTGGCTCCGGCAGTTGCAGCATATACGGACGCTGAAGCCGTATAACAAAATAAGTTAAGCAAACGCTTGTTCTGACTTAATTCACCAACCAACTGTCGGGTCCTACGATGGTCCAGGAATATCCCTGTATCCAGGTAATCAGTCAAATTAACTAAAAACTTCCTTCCGTTTTCGGTAATTGTCTGATATTTGGTTACTGAATCTTTACTGTCTATGCGGGAGTGGTTTGCTTGGTATTGCCAGTCACCTTTTTGTTGACGACGCTGCTTTACAATGACCGATTTTAATGGCAGTTGAAAAACCCCCGCCGCGACTCTCTCAATTTCCTTTATTCGTCGCAACGCAATTTTTTGATCGACACTCTTAGGAGCTTTATATTCCTGAATATGCAATTGATTTTCGTATACATCAATTGCCGCGTTATATTCCGGTAAATCAGCATCATAAACCCTAAAGCAACTGATGTTATTTTTATTTAAATACTTTTTTAACTTGGCCCGATTTTTCTCAATTCGATTACACAGCTGAATCGCTTGTTCGGATAGCTTTTGCTTATAATTCTGGTCAGCCTGATCGTTTTGTTGACGCTTCAAGTAATTTTCTGGCTTTAGCTCAAAGTTAAGCAGTTCACATGCAATACTGGCATTATTAAACTTATAGATCTTACTCGCTCTAATCCCCAACGAATGACCAAAACGCTTGTCGGGAGATAAAACAGAAGCCTTCCAGCCAGCAAATTTTTGTTTAAGCAGATTACCTAAATCAACATAAAGTTGCTTTACCTGGTCAAATTCTCCAAGTCTCTCGCTATAAGGCGGGTTAACGATCACGATTCCGTCATCCGGAATATCAAATTGTTCAACTTGATCAATAGCAGCAATACGAATTTTAACAACATCTTCCATGTTTGCTAGCGCTAAATTAGACTGGGCACTTTTCACCGCTTTAGGATTAATATCACTTCCCATGATTTGCAACCTAATACGGTTTGTCGATTTTTCCCTTTTTACTGTCGCTGCATTGACCGTCTTTTCCCATAATTCAGGCTTAAACTGACGCCAACCGAAAATTCCTAAATAATCTCGATAAGTGCCAGGGGCTATATCCAGAGCCATCATAGCCGCTTCGATCAAAAAAGTACCAGAACCACACATGGGATCGTACAAGGACAAAATTTTACCAGAAGTATCCTTGCAAAGATTTAACCAGCCAGCCCTTATTAATAATGCTGACGCTAGATTTTCCTTAATTGGAGCAGCCCCTCCTTTTAATCGATAACCACGATGATGTAGGCCCAGTCCGGCCAAATCAATGGATAATAAAACCTGATTTTGCCGAATACGACATTGAATAGAAACATCAGGATGGTCAAATTCCACGTCGGGTCGAGGTTCATTCATATCGGTAAAATGGTCAACAATAGCATCTTTTATGCGCTGAGAAACAAATTTGGTATGACTTAGTTCCGACCGAAAGCTTTGCGCATTGACCAGGAAGCTGGCATTGGTCTCTATATGTTGTGACCAATCAATAATAGAAACCTGGTCATACAAGGATTGTTCATCTTTTGCTTCAAATTTTGCAACGGGATAGAGCACTCGACTAGCCACTCTGCTCCACATTAAAATATCATAAACAATTGGCCAGTCAGCTTCAAAATTGACCATTGATAAGCCTTCTTTAACATTCGAAGCGCCGAGTTGTTTAAGTTCATCTACCAGCAAATATTCCAGGCTCGTCGCGCATGTTGCAAAAAATTGAGGCATTTTAGGTTCACTTAAGCAATAAAAACGCAATTATACCTGTCGCGACGACTAATGACAGGATAGATGTGTTTTGCAGCAATAGACGCTTTTTCTTTACAAATCAATCAGGTGTTACTGATTAGAAAGATAGTTTGACATAAACACTTGATTTACTTGATAATTGACAACTTTGAACTACAGTTGTTATAGAATATTCATTCAATAATAAACAAGATGTCTGAAGCAGAAAAATACACCATACTCGTCGTAGATGATGAACCGACAAATGTCACGGTACTTAATGCCATGTTGCGTAGTAGTTACAAGGTAAAAGCAGCGCTCAATGGACTGGATGCAATCAAAATAGCAAGGAGTCATCCCCAACCAGATTTGATATTACTCGATGTAATTATGGACAACATTGACGGTTTTGAAGTATGCAAAACCCTTAAAGACGATGCAGATACTAAGCATATTCCAATTGTATTTGTAACAGCGCTGAACGAAAGTAAAAGCGAGAAAAAGGGGATTGAGTTAGGCGCTGTCGATTTTTTTAGCAAGCCTTATAGCGCGCCAATCATTCTTAAAAGGATTGAAAATCATTTATCGTCACTACAGAAATCCCGAGACTTGGATAAATTACACCAACAAAGAGGTCACCGATTTTGAATATAACGGTCCATCTATGGCAACAAGTGACGGCGGAAACAAGTTTTTCTTTGAAAATTAATAGTAATGATATCTAATTCTCAAATCCATTCAGACAACCGCTACCGCTTCAACGGTTTAACCGAACGGTTAGGCCCGTTGGTCAGACTGACATTATTGCTCGCTACATTACTTTTTTCTGATTTATTGTTAGCCGAAACACAACGTGAAAAACAAATTAAGATCGCTTTGGTCTTGAATTTTATGGAACATACCCAATGGCCTGATAATAATCAGAAAAATCTACTCAAAATAGGGATCATTGAAAAACAAGCCAATATCATCAAACCATTTGAACAGGCGACAAGAAACCGAAAAATTCATGAGTTAAACATATCTGTCACCAATATCACTACACTGAACACTGCGAAAAATTTTGACCTTGTTTACGTTGCGGCAGAAGCTCCCTTTTCTCTTTCAGAAATTTCCAAGAAAATTAGTCAATCTGGAACGCTACTGG
>CAZOBX010000305.1:3464-6576 GCA_964578045.1 uncultured Kangiella sp.
ACGGCTCATTCGGTTTTGAAGTAAACCACCCCAACATTACCTTCGAGAAATTACTGATTGATCGAAAAAAACTGCTGCTCTTGGGTGGTACCGAACTTGACATGGTGAAACTATTCCGTGAAGAGGAAGCCGAACTAGAAAGGATAAAGAATGACTTATTGAAAAAGGAATCCGAATTAGAATCGATGAATCGAGAACTGGCTTTATCGTTAGATGCATCCAGAAAATCCGAGCAGGAACTCAATCAAACAAAGGCTCAACTTTTACAACAACAAACCCTGTTTTCGCGTCAACAGAAGATCATTCAAGCGAAAAATATATCAATCAGAGAAAAGGAAGGAGAGCTAGTCGCTATCCAAGACGAATTATCGAAAACCAGTAACCAGCTTAAACAAAATCAACTAACACTTGAAGCAAGTGCAACAGAGCTTAATGAAAAAATTAAGACCATCTCACTAAAAGAAGCCGAATACACTAAATTAGCTAACAGCATTGAGAGCAATGTTGATGTCCTTGCCAAACAGAAAACCGATATTTTAGAGCAAGACATGACCTTGAAAAAACAGAAGAGTGATTTGGCAAAACAAAACTTGCTCATTGAACAACAACAAAATTACCTGTTTATCGGCACCCTAGCCTTAGGCGTATTTGTATTGCTCATTATAGGTATGGTTGTTTTTAATCAAGAACGAAAAAAATCCAACTTGCTACTTTTGGATAAGAATCTAGCGTTAGAAGAAACACGAAATGAATTGACGATAGCCAGGGATCAGGCAGACAAAGCTAATTTGGCTAAATCTGCATTTCTTGCCAATATGAGCCATGAGATCCGAACTCCAATGAACGCCATTATCGGTATGTTACATTTGACCGAGTCGACCCCTTTAAATGATAAACAGGAAAGTTACCTTCAAAAAATCGGCTATGCTGCTAACTCGTTGCTGGAAATCATTAATGATATTCTGGACTTTTCAAAAGTAGAAGCCGGTGAATTAAAGATCGAACGGATAGAGTTTAAATTATCCGATGTGCTGGAAAATCTGCTTGATATTGTTGGTATTAAAGTGCAACAAAAAGGGTTGGAATTTATTTATGAAATCGATCCAATGATCCCAGATATCTTACTAGGTGATCCGCTTAGGCTGGGACAGGTATTAATCAATTTAACCAACAATGCGATGAAGTTCACAACAGAAGGAGAAATCATACTCACTATAAAATCAGACAGACCTGTAAAAGGTAAAATAACTTTACATTTCGAAGTAAGTGATACTGGCATAGGAATGAACGAAAATTCCAGGCAAAATTTATTTAAGCCTTTCACCCAAGCCGATACGTCAACCACTAGAAAATTTGGAGGTACGGGCTTGGGACTCGCCATATGCAAGAGTTTGATACAACAAATGGATGGTGGAATTGACGTAGTAAGTGTGCAGGGCAAAGGCAGCCGTTTTATTTTTGATATAACTTTAGGTTACGAAAATCCGCGCAGCATAATAGATAAAATAAAACCTTCTTTTGAATTCGAGAACCGGCAATTTTTAGTAGTCGAATCCAACAATCGGGTCAATCAAGCAATTTGCGATAGTTTAAGATTATTTAGTAAAAGGATATTATCCTTACAAGACCTTTCCCAAGTTGATCACGATTTAAGCAGAAACGACTTAGTCTTTGATGCCATATTTATCGATCCAATGGCATTTTCTGAAGTATCAGTAAGTCGACTGCGTACCCTCCCCTCGGTAAAAAATGCAAAAATTGTTTATTTATTTTCTATTTTCGATGCTCACCACCGTTCAGCCATTGACCTGCTATCAGAAGGTAGCTTTCAATTAATTAAGCCAGTAAGCCCCTCGGCTATCTTTGATGTGTTAATGGATATTTATAGTAAAAAAGAGCGAAAACGCTTGGTCAATGATGTTAAGAACCTGGTGAGAAAGTCACTTGCGGCCCATAAAGAAAAACTGCGCGGTGCCCGAATATTGTTGGTAGAAGACAACGAAATCAATCAGGAAATAGCCTGTGGAATATTATCTCAGGCAGGTATCGTTGTCGATATTGCCTCTAATGGCAAAAAGGGTGTAGAAATGATCAACGCAAATCAATATGATAGCGTACTAATGGATATTCAGATGCCGCTTATGGATGGCTATCAAGCAACCAGAATCATTCGTTCAAAGCACAGTAAAAAATCCTTACCAATAATTGCCATGACTGCAAATGCAATGAGTGGCGATAAAGATAAATGCCTTGAAGCCGGAATGAATGACTATGTATCAAAACCAATAAAAATTGACCGTTTCTTTGAAGTTTTAAGCCGATGGACAAAACCAGTAGTTGCGGTCAAAAAAGAAGTACCGACCTCTATCGAGCTAAAATCCCCACCTAACGTTGAAGTGTCGTTACCACTAGAAAGCCTACCTAATTTCCAAAACATTGATATACAAAGCGGGCTGGAGTTAATGCAAGGCGATCTTAAAAGCTATCGTAAACTGTTAGTTAAATTTTACCAATCTAACAGGCATTTACAATCAGAGCTGGATCAGCTTTATAGTACCAGAAACTACGAGAAAATATCCCTTTTAGCGCATGCACTAAAAGGAGTAGCAGGAAATTTAGGCATCATTAAGCTCAGCAATGCGACCAGTAACTTAGAGAACGTTTGCAGAGAAAACAAACCTTCTTCAGAAGTCAGGAAAAACCTGGAGCAGGTATTTCAACAACTAACAATGACTTTATCCGAACTACAGACTTTGGCCAACGAAGCGCCGGACAGCCAGGATGGTCAACATTGCTATACACTAGACATCGATAAATCTCTTAAAGAACTAAAACAGCAGATTCAGGAGCAAGATACCCAGGCTTTAGAACTAGCGGAAGAAATCCTTCATTGTTTTGCTGAAGACAGCAACCAACATAAAATAATCAAACAAGTCGCTACTGAATTGAATAATTTCGATTTTGCTAAGGCATCAAAATTAATCAAAGAGATTACCTAGCCTCAACTCGGGATAAGATTAGCCAGTTATCCCTTAAAGTATCAGAAGAAATAAGGGCACGTTGGCCAGTATCAGTATTTTGGTGACTATCAAGGCAAGTTTGTGCGTTAATA
>CAZOBX010000306.1:0-6562 GCA_964578045.1 uncultured Kangiella sp.
ATACTAATACTGGCCGATGAGCCCTTATTTAATCTGATATATTAAGGGAATTGGCTACTCTTATCCCGAGTTGAGGTTATTTACATTGTTTAGCTGAGCACTTAATATGCACTCAACTTAGCAATTACTTTTTATATAAATAAATGAATGTTACAGATTCCCCCCGCCTCCAGTTTGAATTGATGACCCGCAAAGATTCAGAACTAATGTTTGAGCTCGATCAAGACCCTGAAGTGATGCAATTTATCAACGACGGAAAACTAACTAGCCGACAAGATATCGAAGAAGTCTATATTCCGCGAATGGAGAGTTACACTAATCCTGATGAAGGATGGGGAATATGGAAAGTTTCTCTCAAAGAAAACAACGAGTTTATAGGTTGGATTTTAATTCGACCAATGGAGTTTTTTAGCGACCATCCGCAATTTAATAATTTGGAAATCGGCTGGCGTTTTAAACGAAGTTGCTGGGGCAACGGTTATGCGACTGAAGCGGCCAATAATATCAAAAGGGCACTGGTCGATATCGGTAAAATTAAAACCCTGTCAGCCATTGCCATTGAGGAAAATTGTGCTTCGACCAATATCATGCTTAAGCTGGGAATGAGGTTTGTCAAAAAAGATGTCCATTGTGACCCTCTTGGTGATCAGTTAGTAGTATTCTATCAGTTGGATCTTTGATCCCAATCATCGGCACCTTTTTAGTTAAAATTCAAGAATTTTGGCTTTCTATTTACCTCTATTCAATTTAGTCTAGAAGTTGCTTCGGGCGGTAGTGTATATAAGACTGTCTATTATTACAGCTAAATCTTTCTATCTTGAACAGGGAGTATGCAATGAAAACAAAAATAATATCAATGCTTAGCTTAGTAGGAATTATGAGCAGTATTGTCTGGTTATCCCTTATTTTGTCACCAGATAATAAGCTCGACTCAGGCAGTGTTAAGAAACTTCAATTAAGTCATCAAAAACAAATCAAAAAACGGTTACCCGCTCAATCACCTAAAGGAGCGGGCGTCTACTACGCGCATAAGCGTCTGGCCAAAGGTCATAGTAGAATTCCATCGGAAAACTACGTCGATGCGATAAGAGACAAACGACAATATTTTTCCGCCATTAAAGGTCAATTGTCTGAGCCCTGGCAAAGTTTAGGGCCTAACACGGTGGGCGGTCGAACTCGCAGTTTCATTTTTCACCCGGTTGATTCCGATATTATGTATGCGGGCGGGGTATCTGGCGGTATTTGGAAGTCGACTGATGCAGGGGCCCAATGGACTGCCATAGGTGATGACTTAGAAAATATAGCGGTAGTGACCATCGCTCTGGTACCAGAACAGCCTAATATCCTATTTGCCGGGACTGGTGAAGGGATTTATATCGGTCGACCGATAGTCAGAAGTCGTGGTGTGGAAGGCAATGGTATCTATCGTTCAACGGATGATGGAACCAGCTGGCAAGCGCTTACTTTTACTCTCAATAATCCTGACTTTCGGTTTGTTAACAAAATCCGTGTCGCTCAAGATGGCAGCGTTTTCGCAGCGACGGGGCGCGGCATTTGGCGATCGCTCGATAGTGGAATTAGTTGGACCTTAGTATTGGACCAAGCCGCACGAGTCGGCGGTTGCAATGAAGTTGAAATACAACCTGCTTCCAGTCCGAATAGTTTGTTAGTTTCTTGCGGCAGCTTTGAAAATTCGGCGGTATTTAAAACGAGTGATAATGGTGATAGCTGGAATAGTGTGATTGAAGACAATAATCAAGGCAGAACCACCATAGCTTATGCACCTTCCAATCCAAATCGAGTTTATGCACTTGCCGCGCAAAATCAATTTGGTGATTTTCCCTACGGATTAAATGGATTTTATCGTTCAGATGACGGTGGTGATAACTGGCTCCTGGTTAATGACGTTAATTCCAGCAATTTTAATAATAGGGCCATTCTTTCTACCACCAATTACGTCTTCGACTGCAGTAGTACCGGGCAATATCAGGCCGGACGATTATTTGGCGGGGGTTGGTATTATAACTTGCTGGTGGTTGATCCGACTGACCAAGATCGGGTTTGGTCTGGCGGTCTGGATCTTTGGCGCTCGGATGACGGAGGGCAAAACTTCAACCTCGGTTCCTTTTGGTGGGCTCCTGAAGAGCAAGCCAGTTTCATCCATGCCGATCATCACTCGTTGGTCTATCACCCCAATTACGATGGCGTCAACGAAACAAGGTTATTTGCCTCCAATGACGGCGGCATCTGGCATACTTCTAATCCTACCGCTAATACTGCCAGCGATAATTGTGACTTTTCGACCAGTTCGGTCGATTGGCAATCATTGAATAATGGTTATGCGGTGACCCAGTTTTACCATGGTTCGGTAGCGAGAGATGGAAAAACGCTAATTGCCGGCTCACAGGATAATGGAACTCAAAGGCGTGATGAAAGTG
Source organism: uncultured Kangiella sp. (assembly GCA_964578045.1). Classification (GTDB taxonomy): domain Bacteria; phylum Pseudomonadota; class Gammaproteobacteria; order Enterobacterales; family Kangiellaceae. Next base: position 2,439 of record CAZOBX010000306.1, read on the forward strand.
GTAGCTGGGAGCGAATTTTGGGCGGGGATGGATCTTATTCGGCAATCGATCCTGAAGATCCGTCAAGGGTATTTGTTTCATCTCAATATGCCAATATCGCCCGCATCAATATTCAGAATGGACAAAATCAAGTAACTGATATTTCGGCCGATTTTGAGGGACCAGGTTTATTCATAACCCCCTTTATTCTCGATGCAAATAATAATGATCGTTTATGGTTAGCGGGACTCGCCTTGTGGCGAGGTGAAAATGGTGGACAAAACTGGGTCAAAGCCAGTAGCGATGAATATGAGATGAATTTTATTGACGGGTTGTCGGCGGTAGCGGTTCAGCCCGGAAACTCAAACCTGGTTATTCTGGGCGGTACCGACGGATTTATTTATCGGCAAACTAATGCTCTTAGCAGTGATCGAAACTCGAATATGCAAAAAATAAAAATTGCTGATGGTTATATTTCATCAATTAATTTTGACCGAAACAATCGGGACAAATTAGTCGCATCGGTATCAACGTTTGGCGAATTACATGCATGGATGAGCCAAGATGCGGGCCTTTCCTGGCTACCACTGGATCAACCTGGTGCGGCGGGTCTTCCTGACCTGCCAGTGCACGATATTATTATTGCGCCCCATGATTCGAATACTCTTTACGTCGCGACTGATATCGGTGTTTATACCAGCGAAAATAATGGCGTTGACTGGTCTCCTTTGGCCGCAGGTTTACCCAACGTACCTGTTGAAAAAATCGTCTATAATCGCTTCGATCTGACTTCCAAATTATTTGCTTTTACCTATGGCCGTGGGGTGTTTAATACGGTGTTGTCAGAAGCCGTCAATTTAGCTCCCGAAGCAACTCATCCGAGTTTTACCTTGCAGGCAGATCAAGATCAATCGATCCAATTTAGCCTGGCCGACAAGTTCGATGATCCGAATGGCGATCTACTAACCTTTAGTGCGACGGGTTTAGCGAACGGCTTGAGCCTAAATTCAAATGGCGAAATTACGGGGGCGTCTAATCTCGCTGGTAACTTTGCTATTACGCTGATGGCCAGCGATGGAGAATTACAAGCTTCGGCAGATCTTACCCTCAGTATCAGTGAAGTCGAACAACAAAGTTCTGGAGGAGGAGGTGGATTAAATACTTTATTTCTATTCACTTTAGGTCTATTGGTTCACGGTAGAAAAAAGGTAAATAGTGAGAGCTATTCTAACAGCCAGGCGAGCGCCGCCAGATAACTATCAAAAATTCTGAATTCTACTGGGTAATGAGCGGTTGCGGTAACATAGGTTTGCAAAGTGGAACTATCACTGGGATCTAATACAACAAACGCCGAACGAGCTTTGTCAGATCGACGTTCTCCTGCCGTTGTGACAGCCTCTGCTACTTCGTTAATATCCTTTATCGAAAGATCGACGATGGACCCTCGAAAATCCCATAGAGTATGACTTTCTGTATTAAAGCCCTTATCTTTCAACAAAGACGAATAGGCGTTTATAACCAGAATTTTGTCAACTATTCCTGAAAAATCGAGCAGATAAATACCTGCTTCCTGGCGTATCTCAAAACTCATAAAGTACTTATTTCAACCTGATATCGATAATCTTTCGATCTGCTATTTGGGTAAAGTATAACGCGACCTTAAAAACAGGGCCATTTTATTTAACCTCAACTCGGGATAAAAGTAACCAGTAGTCCCTTAAAGTATCCGATTAAATAAGGGCTCATCGGCCAGTATCAGTCTTTTGGTGACTATCAAGGTAAATTTGTATGTTAAATGCTTAAGGTTCAACTAAATTAAAAATAAATGGAATACCCGGCCATATCTGCAGATGCATGTCGACGCGCCAATCATCAAGTAGGCTAGCAAAGTTGCTCACTCGGCTTAAATCAGAATTTGCATCCAAATTTATTTTTATTCGATGGCTTTCTCCGGCTAATAATTCAAAACCGTTTAAATCGATGGTCGCGACGACGTTTTCTTTTTGTTCGACAATTATCTGACTTTTTTCGATAACAATATCAAACTCGGAGGGGTTAGTGATGACCATGTCAAAAGATAAATTGCTCAAAGCTTTACCGCTGGTCAGTTGGCTAAAAGAAGGGACATCATAATTTATGGACGACCAGTCGATTTCATATTCAGCTTTGAGCAATTGACTTTTGTGATGCAAACTCATAATGAGTTGAGTATGCAAAAACAAGCCAGATATTAATAGGAATGACATGATGGTATATCCCCAAATGACCGATTTCTTCTTTGGCGGCAGAGCAAGTTGAACCAACGGCAGAAAATCGCTAGCGATACGCGTGCCGGCTGGTACCGCAAGGGTTAAAAAGACGAGATTGGTCAGAAATAAAATACTGGAAATTTCAATCAAAGACAGTTCATTAAAACTAAAAAACCAACGACTCAACAATATAGCAGGCAGACTGAATAATAATCCAAATGACAGGACCAGTAGCGGTTTTCTAAAAAGCACTTTAAGGATCAATGAATAATGAGTTCGGTGTCTTTGCAGGGTAGGTGAAATAAAATCCAATCCAAAAGTAAAAAACAAAAACAGATAACTTAACCCGATTGAGAGCCAACTGGTCCATTGGAAGGGGTAATAACCAATAAAAAGGATAACTGATTGGGCGGTTAAATAGATCAAAAAGAGTTTGGTTTCTTCCCACGCTTGATAAATTAGCGGAAATTCGTCAACTTTCCCATTTTGATATCCAGCATCTTTTTCAAATTTTGCCGAATATTTTTCTTTAATCGGAAAAAGAAAAATAGAAGCCAAAACCAATGAACCGGATAATATTGCATTGCTCACCACCGACTTAGTCTGTGACTCAAATAGAAAATCGGCGAGTGTTTCTGATAGTTCATGCCAGGACTGTGGAAAAAGATAATCTAACAAGGCACTTTTTATTGCAGCTTGATTGAATAACATGATCCAGATAAACGAGCCAAAAACCAGGACCCCGGTGAGATAATAAATACCCATCCAGCGCAATGATTTATGCCTTAGCTTAAGTAAAGAACCTGGCGCGAGGTAGAAGGCGATTTTTAATTGTTGCAGAATAGTCATAAGGATAAATGCTTCCAAATCAAACTGAAGACATTGATTAACCCCAACTCGGGATAAGCGCAACCATCCAGCATCAGTCTTTTAGCGACTCGACCTGTTAAGTTTGTTTTCAATAGCTCGCTATTAACGCACAAACTTGCCTTGATAGTCGCTAAAAGACTGATACTGGCCGATGAGCCGTTATTAAACCTGATACTTTAAGGGATTACTGGCTACTCTTATCCCGAGTTGAGGTCAATTAGGTCGTCATTCTACTCAAATTGGTTTGAATTGGGTATTGTTTCAGACGCGAGTTGTCGGCAAAGCATGCCGAACAAGGAATTACCAGCTCTAATATTACTGGTATTCAGTCGACAATAAATATAAGAGAAAGGTTTGTTTGGCGCCGGTGTCGCTGTTTCGACATGCTGTCTGAGCCTGTACACCAGTATTCCGACCAGGAATGACAACACTCTGTCTTGAGGTTATTTAAATTAAGACTTATAGCAATCGGACGGCTATCCGGATATAGTGGCAAAAAATCAACCAATCAGGTTTTCTGCTATTGAAAAATATTGTTATAAATCGCGTAGTTGACTTGATTGTATTCTTGCTTGTTAGTTACCTGTCTGTTTATTTTTATATCGACACTTCCCATAAATGGGTTAAAATAGGTAGTGGTATTACCCTGTTTAATGACTTGATTTATTATCTTGAAATTCCTTTTGCGGTATTCGTTTCCTTGTTTTTTTTCTTTCCATCGATCAAAAATCTATGGCTACGTAATTTTCTTCCAATAGTGCCTATTCTGGTTTTATATGGATTGGTGGACGGTTTCTTCAATTTTATGGGGCGTTCACCCCATTTCTCCGACTTTCAAAACTTCAATACGGTCTTCGAATTTTCATTCGGATTGGCGAGCAGCGTTTTATTGTTTGCCGCGTTGATCCCTTTGTCGGTTTTGGGACTGATTTATGGCGCCGCCAAGGTAAACTCAAAAAAGCAATTGCTTGGTTCCTTATCGGTTCGAACGACACTGATAACCTTGTTAATGTATTTCCTTTCTAC
>CAZOBX010000307.1:0-4975 GCA_964578045.1 uncultured Kangiella sp.
CGCTTTATCGAATTAAACTTGAAGGTGAGGAAGTGATTAATTATCCGGAAACGACCGAAAACAACATTATGTTTCCACAGCTCAGGCCAGGCGATTACACTTTTTCGGTGATTGCCATTAATCCACATAGTGGACAACAATCTAATCTGGCGAGATTGACTATCAAAGTCAATTATGCCCCTTACTTGTCGCCGATCGCTTTTATTATCTACGGTTTATTGGTTATCCTTAGTTATTTGTTGTGGCTAAGGCGACATCGAGCGCAACAGGCCATTTTGCTACGAGCTCATCAAGATGTTTTGCAAAGCGAAGAGCGGCTGCAATTGGCTCTGGAAGGTAGCGGTAGTGGCGAATGGGATTGGCGAATAGAACAAGACCGGTTATTTGAACTTAGAATCCAGGATAGTCTAGGGCATATTGACTTATCTCACCCACTATCGTTAGCGCAACATCTTGAACTGATCCATCCCATTGATAGAATAAACTTTAGCAAATCCTGGAAAAAGTTCCTGACTACTCAGGGAGAAAATTTCGACTGCACCTATCGACTCAAAACGAGTGAAGGGGACTGGCAATGGTATCGTGACCTCGGCAAGGTGGTGCTGCGTAATCAAGATGGTTCGCCGGAAAGGGTCTCAGGTACTTACACCAATATTACCGAAACTCGTGCCAATCAGGAAAAAGCCAGACTGTTTGGCGAGGCATTCAAGCAAACTCGAGATTGGGTGGTTATCCTCGATCATAAATCCAGGCCCATTGCAGCCAACCAGTCTTTCTACGATGCCTTCGAAGTAAAAGAGCGCGGCTTATTTTCATCTTTTACCCATACCTTAGGCATTGATAAAAATAAACTTCGTTTTTATAGCTACTTATTAAGTACCATTAAAGCCGGAGATCATTGGCAGGGAGAAGAGTTGGTTGTGACCAAACAAGGTAAACAATATCCCTCTTTGATCAAGATCAGCGCGATTTCTGAAAATGGCGTCAATATTGATAGTTATGTGGTGGTCCTGACTGATATCAGTGAACAAAAAAAAGCGGAAGAAAGACTTAGAGCTTTAGCAAATTATGATGCATTGACGGATTTACCTAATCGATTGTTATTGCAAGAAAGAATGAATCACGCTTTTAAACACGCCGATCGTTCAGGCAACAGCTTAGCACTGTTTTTTATTGATCTGGACCGATTTAAACAGGTGAATGACTCTCTTGGCCATGATATCGGCGATTTAGTGTTAAAAGAAATCGCCAAACGCTTAATAAAAGTGTCACGTGTCGGAGATACAGTAGCTAGATTCGGAGGTGATGAATTTGTCGTTTTGCTTGAATCATGCGAGAGCATTGATGATATACGGCGGATCGCGCAAAAATTAGTTTATGAAGTTGACCGGCCGATCCAATTTGAATTTCAGCAGATCAGAATGTCGCCCAGCATCGGCATAGCGCTTTATCCGGACGATGCACGAATCGAAAGTGATTTGCTTAAATTTGCCGATGTTGCTATGTATCATGCCAAGGAGCACGGTGGAAGTAACTTTCATTTTTACGATAATTCAATGGATCAACAGGCAAAAGACCGTCTTTCCTTCGAAAACAAAATCAAGCAGGCATTTAGTGATAAAGAATTTGTTAATTATTATCAACCCATTGTGAATGTGAATACTGGAAAGGTTGAAGGGTTTGAGTTGCTATTACGATGGTTATCTGAAGACGGTATGGTTTCTCCGGAGGAATTTATTCCGGTTGCAGAAGAAATTGGATTGATTATACCAATTACCCTGGCGCTATTAGAGCGCGGTCTGGATGATCTAAAGCAATGGCAACAAGCCGGTTATTCAAGTTATCTATCGGTCAATCTATCGGCGAGACATTTATATCAAGATTCACTCACCTCGGACGTGAAGTCTGCTCTGGCAAAAAGTCAAATTTCCGCATCCAGTTTACGCCTTGAAATCACGGAAAGTAGTTTGGTGAAAGATCATAATAAGTCATTAAGAATTATGAATGAGCTTAATCGTCTAGGTATAAAGTTTGCCCTGGATGATTTTGGCACGGGCTATTCCTCACTTCAATATTTGAAAAAATTTTCCATTGATGTGATAAAAATTGATCGAAGTTTTGTTAAGGAAATTGGTATTGATAAAAACGACGAAGCCATTATTGATACGATACTCCACATGGCAAAAAACATGGGGAAATATTGTGTCGCGGAAGGGGTAGAGAGTAAGCAACAACTAGACTACCTGACAGAACGTGGATGCCATCTTATTCAGGGTTTTCTCTTTTCAAAACCAATGCCGGCCGAGTCAGTTATGGAATTTTTGTCAAAAACATGATGGACTAACAATGAGTGTTTTAAAAAAAACAATTCTCGTAATAAGTTTATTGGCTTGTTTTATTCAAAGTATACTTTTGGCCGTCGAATTAGAGTATATAACAGAAGAGTTCCCACCTTATAATTTTGAAGGCCAAAACGGATTGGTGATTGGAATTAATGCGGATATTCTGGTTGAAATGTTTAAAGAAATGAAAAATGGAAAAACTAGCTGATAATCTTTGCCAAATATTAGTAATAATTATTCGGACAAGGACATCTAAAAATGTATCGAGACATTAGTTTCTCAAAAGTGGGTAACACTCTCAATCGACTTAAACTTCGGATCAAAGAACTATTTCCTGATAGCGGTTTATCAAAGGTTTGTATGGAATTGACGGTGATCGTCAATGAAATCGAAACATTAACCTCTGGGATTAGTCGTAAAGCCTGGCAGAAAATAACGATTTTACAGCAGTCAGAGTGATATGAAGGCTCTTAAGTTCGAACAGCGGCCCTCTGTACAGTAGGGAGGCCGTTTTAGGGGGAAGGATAGGAAGTGAGGCTATTCGAACTCTACAGCCACTAGAAGCAATTTTCATTGAATTTTCAGCTAATTCAACAAGCTCACAATAAAATTTTGATCAAAACCGGGACAGACTCGGAATGTCAGTCTATGATTAATGGAACACCGTACATTTTAAGTGGTTATTTGACAATCTAAAGAATAACAGACAACTGGTTCAATCTAAAAGAGTGAAAAAGACAAGTTGATAATAATATTTGGTGATTTTAGTTTTACACCGACCACAGGAATATTGACTCGAACTGGCAAAGATCAAGATCAGTGTCTGACGCCCACTGAGTCCCGAATTTTAGAATACCTATACCTTAATCGTGACAGGATTGTGCCGCGCGACGAACTGCTCAAACAAGTGGTTGATGGTCGGGTAGTCGGCGCGGATAACATAACCACTCATATCAAAAATATTCGTAAGGCGTTGAAAGACTCCGCCAGTAAACCTCGCTATATCCGCACTTACCAAAGTTCAGGATATCGGTTTATCGCACTAGAATCACAACAACCCGGCGAGCAAACTCCTAATCGTCTATTCAAATCAAGTTTTATGATACTGGCTGTATTTTTAATAATTGGTAGCTTTCTATTGGTTCAATATCAGATTACCCGACAGAAAATGTTAAAGCTGCCGGTCCCCATTACCAGCTTAAAGGGAAATGAAATTGACGGTGATGCGGCCGCTAACGGCGAGTATTTCATATTCTCACACAAATCCCTGGGTCAGGATCATTGGAATCTGATCATCAAAAAAATCGGTGAAGAGAGTTATTTTCAATTAACCAACGATGACGTGCATGACCGACAGGCGAAATTTTCCCCTTCTGGCAATCAACTGGTCTATCACCACTATGATCGCAAGATCAATCAAATTTTAATAGCGCAAATAGACTGGGAAAATAAAAAGTTGCAAGAGATTGAAGTGCTGGCAGAGTTTCCTGCTGAACTTTCTTCAATTTATCTTGATTGGCAAGACGAACAAACCATCTATTTTTCTAGTAGCCAATCGCGCGGCCAACCCTTTACCATTTCTGAACTTAATATCAAATCCGGGCAAATTACCCCGATTACCCAGCCTCAGGATAACGGTCACGGTGATTTAGCAATTGCTTATTCTGCGATGTCGAAAAAATGGGCAATCCTGAGAAACGTCGGTTGGTCGAAAACCGATGTGATAATTTATGATCCCAAAACCAAACAGATATCTAAACTGACTTCTTTGCCACAGTTATTAATGTCTGTTGCCTGGACTAAAGATGGAACTGGATTGGTCATGCGTACCGGGATAGGTCAGCTAGGCATACTCAGTTTAGCCAGCGGAAAAATAGAACCCTTGCTCACGCACAATTCTCCGGTTTATGCGCCGTTCACTCTGACCGATCATTCAATAGGATTTATGCGTGGTGACCTGATTGTTTCCGATATTGTGCAATATGCTTTGGTTGACGATAAGCCGGTTAACCCGGTAATTTCATCCTCCTTTAATGATTACAGGCCGTCATTTGCGCAAAAAGCGAAGAGTTTAGCTTTTGTTTCTACTCGTTCTGGCGAGACACAAATCTGGTTACAAGCGCAAGACGGTAGTCTCTCTCAGGTATCACATTTTGTGGGAGTAGGACGAATATTCAATATGGCTATCGATAGTTCTGCCCGGTTTATCACTTACTCCGCTAATGCTGAAATTCATCTGATGTCGGTTAAAACCGGCGAAATCTTTTTTTCGAGCGGCAAAAACCGGCCAGAGCATGATAATCCGACCTTTAGCAGTGATGGAAAATATTTGATTTACACAGTTAAAAACAATGATGTGTGGCAACTGGAAAAACGCAGCTTGGATAATCCACAGGTGAGAACCGTGTTAACCGAAGGATATATTGCCAAACCTTGTGAACGGGATGATTGCATCTATTTTATCAAACGTTATCAGTCAAAACTCTATCGATTAACGACAGAAGGTCAGGTGGAGGATACTGGCATTGATTTAGGTAATATTGAATACGCTAATCAATGGCATCTGGTTGCTAACCAAATTTATTTTTCTGGCGAAAGCAATGGCAAAAAAGGTCTGTTCGTTTACGATTTAA
>CAZOBX010000307.1:4985-6537 GCA_964578045.1 uncultured Kangiella sp.
CTTCACATCAGAAAGAGTGGCTGGGGGCTATTACGAATCCTCGATTTGCATTAGATTTTACCAATAAAATCGCCTATTGGAGCACTCGGTTCGAAAGTGATACCAACCTGGAAGTTGTGTCCACGCAATAGTTTCATATTCATTCAAAAATCGGATCTTCATATCTCTTCATATCTCTTCACTTCACAATTTAGCCATTTTCTTTAATCTCTATATCTCGTACGAGAACCCTATTCATCAAATATGGAGATAAATTCAAATGACTAAGTTATCTGCTCTAACAATTATGGCTAGTTTATTCGCTGTTACTTTATCCACTGATGTTTGTTGCAAAGAAGACTCTATCCAAAAACAAAATAACAAGATTTTTTCTTTAAACATCTGGCTCGGTGGGTACACCGTTGAACACTGTAATCCTTTTCCTGAATGCGAGTTATGGCCGGATTCAATAATAGAAAATAATTATCAGAATAAAGTCGCACCGTCTTTATCTGAGAAAAGGCCAAAACAGCTGGGACCCAAAATTTTGGCAAGGTCTCTGAGGTCAATTAAACAACACTGAACTACAAGAGCCGGGGCTTTGGTTTTAGAACAGGCTTTAAAGTCACCGGCAAATGAACAGTTAAAAAGGAGGATGTAGCTATGGTTTCTATGATTCATGCCAATGAAAAACCAGAAGAATCGACGGTTTTTCTCACAAAATTTGAAAGCTATGTGTCCACACAATACGGTCATAGTCAGTTAAAGATTCAGGATATTGCGACTAGTTTAGCGATGTGTGAACGGCAACTACAAAGAAATACCAAGCAGTGCTTAAATATGTCGCCTATGGAGTATGTAAGAACCTACCGTTTACTGCGCTCAACGGAATTATTACAACCGGGAACGCCTATCAATAGTGTGGTATTTAAAGTTGGGTTTGCTTCTTACAGTTATTTTGCCAGATGTTTTAAGCGGGAGTTTGGCTGTACAGCCAAGCAGTATGTGTCAAGTCGTTAGTCGAGGAAACCAGCAATTGATGGGACTTGTGTCGTACCTTTGGTTTGAAATCCAATATACGAAATTGTTCAATCACATTGTACTTGTACCCTTGTGTCGTGGCAATGACACGTCAATATGAATAATTACGACAAAAATATGAACAACTACGACAAGTTGCCGTTGTTGTTCATTCACAACGAATTTTTATGCTAACTTTATAAAGGAAAAAGTTAAGTAAGCTTTTTTGGCCGCTACGTTTTAAAAGGAGTAAGTAAATCGTGAACTTCATGAGGAACTGCACGCTAGTGGTTGAAAGTGAACAGAACGATGCGATTGAGAAAGCTCATGATAAAGCCGAAGAACTTTTCGCTCAGATCTCAAAAGTAAATTCGGGTCGTGGCGTCTATACATTTGTTGTCGCGCCAGATAATCTCGGAAATTTATCTGAATACACTTTGCTAGAAGGTGTCGCGCAGCAGGTATTTCTCGATTGGTGCGAAGGGGAAAATAGCCAGGGAGATTGCCCAGTATTCAAAGTTAGACAAATGCACTATTAGTACCTCGACACAGG
>CAZOBX010000308.1:0-5954 GCA_964578045.1 uncultured Kangiella sp.
ACCTAAAACCGTGTAGCAATCCTGAACTTTAGGTACTAAAACCCGTACTGCTCGAACGTCATATATTTCTTCGAATCCAACTTGTTTTCGCTGCATTTTTTTCCAGATACTAAAGATATGTTTGGCTCGGCCCATTAAATCTGCCTTGATATTAAGTTCTAATAACGCGTTATCAATAGCTTTAAGAACACTTTCTACATAACCCTCCCTGGCGACTCGTTTTTCAGCCAGGTGTTTGGCAATATTAATGTAAGCCTCTCGATTTAAATATCGAAAGGCCAGGTCTTCCATCTCCCATTTTATATGTCCGATACCCAATCGGTTGGCGAGAGGAGCGTATACATCTTTAACTTCCTGAGCAATGGCGACTCGCTCATCAGACGGTCGATCTTTTGCGATACGTAGCGCATATAGCCGCTCAGCGAGCTTAATCAAAACAACCGTTACATCGTCAACCATTGCCAGCAGCATTTTACGTAAGTTTTCAATCTGTAAGCTATCATTACCAACCGATTGATTTGTCTGCAATCCTCGCACAGCATCCATCGATTTTATACCTTTGATTTTCTGCATAACCTGCGGTGAGCAATGTTGGCTTAACTCATCCATTGTCAAATCGAACGGATCAACAAAAGAATACATCATTGCAGCAACCAGGGTCGCACTATCGACCCTTAGCTCACTTAAAACAATTGCTATTTCGATAGAGCGAGTATAAAGCTCGTTTGGAGATTCAAATCCTTCAGGTACTTTGTTTATAATTAATTGGCGAGCGCGGACAAATAGCTCACGGTCAAACTGACCCGCATCAAAAACTAATTGTTCACACCAGTCGATAGATGATTCATCTTGTAGGTCACTGGGCGGCGATATTTTTTTTACTTGTACCATTTTTATACTTTAAGCTTTAAGTTTCTATTTCTCGAACAATGCGATAGATTCAACATGGGAGGTATGTGGAAACATGTCCATCACCCCGGCTTTTACTAACTTATATCCGGCCTTAACCAGCTCCCCTGTGTCCCGAGCCAAGGTCGCCGGATTACATGATACATATACGATCTTCTGGGGATTAAACTTAACGATATTGGCGATCACTTCTAGCGCGCCGCTACGTGCTGGATCTATCAGAACTTTGTTGTATTGACGTTTGACCCATTCTTTGTCGTTCAAATCTGCGGCTAAATCAGCTTGATAGAATTCAACATTTTCTAAATGATTATGTGCCGCATTTTTTGCTGCCCGGTCCACCATTTCCTGAACACCTTCAACGCCGACGACCCGTTTTGCAATGGTCGCCAGTGGTAAAGTAAAATTACCTAACCCACAAAACAGATCCAGTACATTGTCTTCCGGCTGGATATCCAGTAACTCGATAGCCTTAGGGATCATTAAATTATTGATACTGGCATTAACCTGGGTAAAATCCAATGGTTCCATCAGCATTTCTAAACCATACTCTTTTAGCTTGTAATGGAGCTGAGCTTCCTTATCGTCAATGGGCCATATCCGATGTACCGTTTTCGGGCCTTTAGGTTGAAGAAAGATAATCACTTTATGCCGCTTGGCAAATTCGACCCAGGCGACACGATCTTTTTCTGATAATGGTTGCAAATGCCGAACAATCAAGGCGACTTGGTCGTCACCACAGGCAACTTCAATTTGAGGAATAAATAAGCGACTATCCATGCCGTCGATTAATTTGCTCATAGGTTCAAGTAATTCACTGACCCGATCAACTAACACGAGACATTTGTCGATATCTGCCAAGTAATTGGAATACTTTTCTCTGAAGCCGATTAAAGTACGCTCTTTTTTAATCACATATCGTACACCCAATCGAGCTTTGCGCCGATACCCCTGTAGTTCAGCTTGCAATGGTGGCAACCATTCGTTAGGTGTTGTATTTGCAAAATGCTCTAACTGCTCGGCTAAAATAGTTTGTTTGTGTGCGATTTGTGCGTCTGTTGATAAATGCTGCAAACTGCAGCCGCCACACACGCCAAAATGTTCACAAGGTGGTGTTACCCTCTGATCATTAGGATTTTCAATGCTGATGGCACTACCTTCATCAAATTTGCCGCGCTGATAGGTGTATTTCATTTGAATCGTTTCGCCGGGGAGAGCGCGGTCGACAAAAACGGTTTTACCTTCTATTCTACCGACGCCTCGCCCTTCATGTGACAAAGAATCAATGGTTATTTCAATCGGTTCACTGGGAAGAGGTTTGCCTCTTCGATGTCTTCTCTTGGCCATTTAATTTCTACTTAATATGATAACTTCAGAATTCCTTGGCTTAAGGAATAACGATATTGATAAAAATAATAGGCGATTTTACACTGATACGAAGTATATTTCTTTATTTTAATAGTTCAATTAACTCGCCAGGATCGATTTATGGATCCACAAGCTATTATTCTCAAGTTGGGGATTATGCTATATACTCTGAACAGACAAAAGCGATAGGCCTCACATGAAGTTAGATGAAAAATATAAGAATAAGGACCAATGTGACTAATTTCCTAACCAACTTAGCTGTTTATTGTTAACTATGAGTTGTTTTTATAGCACCTTTAAATCTGCGTGTCTTATAATTGGTATTTGTATCGGTTTAGAGGGCTTTTCACTATGTAGAGCAGCTGTTCAGGAAAAAACATTATTGCTGTTTCATTCGGGGCTCGAGTCCTATGATGCAACTTATATGATGTCTCTGTTAGTTGAGCTGGAAAAGCAAATAACTGACCACAAGATCAAAATCGGTAATACCCGCGATTTAACCATCGCACAATTAAAATCACAGCTGGAAAAATCGAAAAGCTGTGTATTGACCATTGGTCAACAGGCATTAGAAACAATTCTGGCAACACGAGATAATACACCCATATTTTCAACTTTGGTGTCTCGAACGAATCTGGATAGCTTGACCGATACTTATTCGCGATTGGGTAGTCGAGTCACCGGCATCTACGAAGAACAATCTTTTAGCCGACAGCTGCTCCTAAGCCAAGCTATTAACCCGGCCAACAACAATATTTTGGTCATATTAGGTAGGAAAACTCGTTATTTTCTAACAGACTTTCAAAGGATCAGCAAACGTCAATCACTCAAATTATCTTTTGATATCTTAAGATATCAGGAATCACCACAACAATCATTCGCCAGGCAGTCTTTGGATAAAGGCTTTTTGATTATTCTCAATGAACAACAACAGTATTCTGATCAAAACCTACAATCGCTATTAGTTGCAAGCCATAATAAAAATATACCCATGATTGGAAACAAAGAGTCAGATTCAAAAACTGCAGCGCTCGCCAGTATATATACCCCCTTTAAAACATTAGCAAAAGAAGCAGCAAGTGGTTTACGCCAGATGTGTCAATCAAGCGAAATACCTGTCGCTAAATACGGTGAGCATTATGCCATCACAATAAATTCACAAATTGCAGAGTTTTTGAACTATAACTTCTTAGATGAAATACATTTAGCAAAACGGGTGCTTTCCTTAGAGAAGACAATAAAAACATCCGCTGGAAGTTACCAATTATGAATGATTGGGGAATAAGATCACGAGTTATACTATTAGCCATTATCCCAACCGGGTTAGTGGCGCTGGTGATGGGTGCTTATTTTGTTGCTGCTCGAGTGCAGGATCTTAATATCAATGTACAAGACCGCGGTATGACCATAGCCAATTATCTAGCCCAAACTTCAGAATACAGCCTGATATCTCGAAACTCTCGAACTTTGAACAGGCTAGTCACGTCTGCAAGAGACGGCGATGATGATCTATTGGCAGTAGCTATTTTTGCGAGAAATAATTTGTTGTTATCGAGCTCCGGGACAAAAGAACTGGTTTCTCAACTGTCGCAAAAATCAAACAAAATAATGGTGCAAACTAGTATTGATAAAACCGACGATGGTTTTCTTGTAAGAGCACCTATAGTTAGCCAACCCACGGTTACCCAACATAGTCACCAGCAGTCCACTTCTGAATTGCCTATCATTGGCTATGTTGCGGTTCTAATCACCAACAGAAATATTCAACTGCGTCAATATCAAACCGTAGTAACAGCCTTCGTCATTTTATTAATTGGACTAATTCTAGGCGGTATTTTGGCGCAAAATATGGCTCGCAATATTACCATTCCTATTATTCAGCTAGCTAATGCGGTCAAACGCATAAAAGAAGGTCAGTTAAAAGTCGCGATTAAAGCAAAAACATCCGGGGAGTTAAGAACGTTGGTTGATGGGTTTAATGATATGAGCGACTCCCTTTATGAAGCTAGAGAAGAAATGCAATTGGCTATTGAACAAGCAACCGCAGATATTAATGCAACGGCCACCTCGCTAGAAGAGCAAAATGTTGAACTCAATATGGCTCGAAAGGAAGCCATTGAAGCCAGCAGAGTAAAATCTGAATTTTTGGCTAATATGAGTCACGAAATTAGAACCCCCATGAATGGTGTTATCGGATTTACCAATCTTTTACTCCGTTCAAAACTCACTAAAAAACAAAAAGATTATTTAACGACTATCAAGAAATCGGCCAGCGGGCTACTTTCCATCATTGATAATATATTAGATTTTTCCAAAATTGAAGCCGGAAAAATGCAAATTGAAAATCGATCGTTTCGTATCAGTGACTGCGTTGACGAGACCCTCAATTTATTAGCTCCCGCCGCACAGGCTAAAGATGTCGAGATCTTAGGTATCGTCTACCGGGATGTACCAGAACATCTGCTGGGAGATTCGGGACGAATTGGGCAAATTCTGACAAACCTTTGTAACAATGCGATTAAATTTACCCAGCAAGGTACGATTCAAATAAGGGTCATGCTTGAAGAAGAGAGTACTACTTCGGTTCGACTAAGGATCAACATTACCGACACCGGAGTAGGTTTAACGGAAAAACAACAGAAAGTACTATTTCAAGCTTTCACCCAGGCCGACACAACGACAACTCGTCGATTTGGCGGTACCGGCCTTGGACTAGTTATTTCTAAGAAATTGGCGGAGTCGATGAAGGGAAAAATTGGACTGGAAAGTAAGGAAAATGTTGGTTCAACTTTCTGGTTCACCTTAGAGCTGGAAAAGGACTTACATACCCTAACAAAAAATAGACTAGGGTTTCCAGGTAGAAAAGTTTTATTTCACGACACAAATAATACTTCTCAGTTGGCCACAAATTACCTATTAGGTCGATGGGAAACTTTAGTTGAAAGCTCTGATAGTCTACCTGAGCTTATAGCAACGGCAGAAATCTATAACAAGCAGAAAAAGGATGTTCATCTGGTATTAGTCGGTGGCTGCGAACCAGAAAATAACAAAAAGGAACTGTTAGCGCTTAAGAAAATATCAGACAAACTCGGCGCCCCGATGGCGATACTAATTAATTCAAAAGAAGAAAAAAATATACAGCAATTTGCTGATTTAGGATTAACTCGTTACTTATCAAAACCGGTTACAAAAAAACCTTTTTATGATGCTCTCATTCACTGGTTTAATATTAACGAACAACAATTTGAACAAAAAAAGCAACAAGAAACTAAACCCATGAAATCTGGCAAAGCCAATATATTATGTGTTGATGACAACGAAGCTAATTTAAAATTGATCGACGCCTTTTTGTCAGATTTTTCTGTTGAAACTCAACTGGCCAACAGTGGCCTGAAAGCCGTCGAACAGTGTAAAAGAACAGAATTTGATTTGATTTTCATGGATATTCAAATGCCCGACATGGATGGATTAGAAGCGACAAAAGTGATCCGAAGAATTAACAACTATTACAAGTCTTCACCAATAATTGCTCTGACAGCTCACGCAATGAAAGGCGAGAAAGACCGATTGCTACGAGAAGGAATGGACGACTACTTGACCAAACCTATCAGTCAAAATCAACTCCATGATGCAATCAACAAATGGACCAGTAAAAATATATCTGCAAAGCTAGGTGA
>CAZOBX010000308.1:5964-6497 GCA_964578045.1 uncultured Kangiella sp.
GAAAACACTCTAAACGATTCGAATTCAATGGAAATTTTGGACCTTTCCATTGACTGGCAACTGAGTTTGAAAAATGCTGGCGGTAGAGACGATTTAGCACGAGATATGCTGAGAATGTTAGTCGAAAGTTTTTCTGAAGCCCGCTTATTAATTCAACAGCACTTAAATTCCGGCGAAATAAAAGAGCTCACCTCACAGGTGCACAAATTACATGGAGCAACCGCCTATTGTGGTGTACCAGGGTTAAAGTCTTTGGCGAATCAATATGAAAGCCTACTAAAAACCAGTGGCATTGATCCGCAGCTTCAGGCTTTACACCAGGAATTTCTGGAAGAACTCGAGCGAGTTGAAAATGATGCTAGCTTAATATTGGATTGAGCTTTAGATTAAATGTAAAATAATCAATACCAAAAGTGGTCTAGGTTTGTATCTAAACCTGGATCACAATTGCTTAATAGCTAATTTTTGAACCCTTGACTTAGGCTGACTAGTCAGTTCGGCATTAAGAAACCCTTTCACGTCGACGGATAGGA
>CAZOBX010000309.1:0-6462 GCA_964578045.1 uncultured Kangiella sp.
TGAATTATCTGACCTCTATTTTTCTGGCTAGTACGATTGCCATTGACTTCATCTCTTATTTCATCCAATGAAATGACAACAAAGTCTTCACAATTGCACTCCACCCAAGTCGACTTACCTGATCCACTCGGACCACACAGTATGACCAGTCTAGAATGATGATTCTTGTGCTCATAGCTTCTTGCAATTGCTTCAACGGGTAGCGAAATAATTCCTTTCTCGATTTCCGCTAATGCATTCGCATAGATATATCCTTTTGCAGCATCATTTTCATTTTTAATCAACATGGAAAAATCATCATCCATCGAATGTGGCCCATTCCAAACCCCATACTCTTCAGCAAACATTTTGAACTCATCTAAGTGTTGCAGTTGCGTGCCTAAGTCAGGACAGATCCTTCCTCTCATATCCGCTACTTCAAGCCAATAAAGAAGCTCAATATTTGCTCGCCTGGACAAAGAAAGATACTCGCCCTTGGATTTGTTTTTAACCACCAAGAGCTTAGGCATATGATGCTCACCTACAAGTCCCAAAACGCTCCAAACAACATCAAACGACAGTTGAAGTTCCATCAACTTAAATGCAAGATAAGAACGCCCTACGAATTCATGTTGAGGACTAGCAATACGAATGACATCTCTAATTTCGACTTCTTTTGTCCTAACCGTTTTCGCCACATCATGTAGCAATGCCGCCAATATCAAAACTTGACGGTTTTTGCCTGAAATATGCTTTGCTTCCATTTTGAACAGTTTGTATAACTCAGTTAGAACCATATTGGTATGAATATGCACATTGCCTTCGCCATGCCACTCTGGGTCTTGCGGAGTGTTTTTGAAATCGTACAACCACTCGATCTGACTACCCAGATGCTCAATACACTCCTCGATATCCGGTTCAGCAGTATGCGCCAAATTGTCTAACCATTGGTTAGCTTGTTGACTCTTACTCGTTTTATTATGTCCCATTTGGCACCTCCTTTTGTTGTTTGGCTTGTTCCAACTTGAGTAATCCGTTTGCCTTTATTTCTGCATGCATCCAATGCTTATTGGTTTGAACATGCCCCGTACGTACCCATTTGGCCACACACCTATTAAACAAGTCATAATGAAACTCATCATCTAAACGAACCACATATCCTTCCACAGCTTTAATGTCGATATCAATTGAACGCACCAAAGCTTCATCCCAGATTCCGCGATACAATACTGACGGAGCACACAGTCCTAACAAGCGAAACCATTCCATCGTATCTGACCAGCTCAAACAAACATTCTTATCATTCCAAATGGCAAATCCATAAAAATAACTCTTCAGCTTGTCGTATACGACCGAATGCTGAGCATAGAGGTTTTCTCCGCAGATACGCCAACCAACGGGTATTTCATGAGCTATCTCAGCGTGCAATCGTTTCAACCAATCTCTCGACGGGTGATGTCGACTATCAACCGAACGTGCGTGTGAAAGGTCGCTATAAAGTGTTGTATTTTCGCCATCCATTTTCTCGGTAATGACAACTTCTTCACCACTAAAGATATCAGCGCTGACACACCTTACGTCATCTTTTGTTGCCCCTGGCGACCAGGGTAAATGTGGTGTCCGAGGGTATTTATATCGTCTATTTTTAATTTGAGTATTCATTGTCCCTACTCCTAATTGATTTTAAGCATACGCGGATACTTATAACATTGATAAGTATCCGCTATTTCTATTCTTTTATTTAATCGTAGGTATTACATAATTCCCCTTGAAAATTCGACTTTCACTCCTTTTGTTTTTGCTGGGTCTGTTTCAATCTAATCTAGTAAAAATAGACTCTAGTCTTCATTTTATTAAGTCTTTTTAGAGCTTCGAGCTGTAGACCTTTTTTTTCATCGGCTAAATGGTTAATCCGGCTATTATCAGACCATTTATGTTCGAACGACTTTAGCAGACATTCATCTGGCGCTTTTCGCCAGTTAGCCCTTACAACATTAGCCACTTTGCATTCTATAATTTCCCAATCTTCGTCATTGTCCCTTATGAAGTTTTGGGTATTTCTTCTAAATGAGCGTCGAACTGTCGCTTTATTAACTTTGATCGCTTTTCTAGAGCTTTTATCATTTTCGCCATAACAATTTGTACGTTGATGTAGATAATCTCTAATCTTATTTTCTTGTGGTGTCAATTTTCTTTTGTTCATAATGTTTATCCTTTAAGAAGTTTCGAAAAACATCTCTCCTTTAAATATCCTTACCGCATTGCCTCTCTCGATAGAATGATGAGATAGATGCCGAACACTCTTATCCGCCTGATGTTGCTTTTCTTTATGCTCAGCAAGTTTCAATTCAATCAGCGCTTTTGCTAAGCGTTTATTTAAGTGTTGACTCCGTTCAGATTGAACCTTTACCGCAATTCCGGTTGCAATATGGATGGCCATGACAGCCGAACTCGTTTTATTGGCATGCTGTCCGCCCGGCCCGGAAGAACGGCAAGCTTCAAATCTAATGTCATCGGAGAAAGTCCTTTCCTGATGATAAGAATATGAACCAGTAAAAAACCAGTTCTTTCGTTTATGCCTTGGCCTAAACGGACTTTGGCAAATCCATTGCATAGTCCCACTCCATCGTTCCGCCAGCTCTTTTGAAGCCTCACCTTGCAATTTGTACAAAACCGACTTACAGGTGTTGTTAGCTATACCTGGTACATGTTCAACCATAGTTAAAGCAACTCCCCGCTTTTCTGCCTCGTTGGATAGAAGCTTCATCGCCTTAGATACCGCAAGACAACATTCGGCTGGTCCTTGCGCGGCGGACAATTGTAATAAGATCATTAGCAGCCTCCCTGTGTTTTATAAGTCAGTACTGGTTTAAAGCGCGCTATCAGTGTTATTAAATCAGCATCTAACATCGCCTTAATCACTGAAGAGATTGACTTATAAGCTTGCGGCGCTTCTTCATAAAACAGGTCCCGATTCTTACAAATCACCCGACTACCAAAATGAGTCCTTTCAAGCTCTGCTTTTCTAAAACGCTTCGATAACCGATCCTTACATTCAGAACGCATCCATTTTCGTCCAGCGCCATGAGCAAGCGAATATAAACTTTTCTGAAGTGTTTTTGACTCAGTATTTGGTTTCACCAAATAACTGTAATCACCGCGAGATCCCGGGATCAAAACTAAACCGCAATCAGCTGGAGTTGCACCTTTGCGATGAATCCAACCAGTATCACCGTCCACTGTTTTGGGCGAAACCAAGTTATGATTCACATCGAGTAGTAACTCGCCTTTTGAATGCAGTTTTTCTAACATTCGTTTTGCGATTAGTTCACGATTAAGCTGTGCAAATTTAAGCGCTTGATCATGTTGCTCGACATACTCATTAAACGCATTCGAACCGATATCCAATCCAGAATGACCAAATAAATCAACCTGTTTCCTTAATATGCTTTCACCTAACCCGCGAGAGCCACTATGGACCAGTAGTACTAGACTCTTATTGTCTATTCCTAACTGTTCAACAACCTGTTGCTCATATACTTCAGAAAGTTGTTGTAATTCAGCAAAATGATTTCCGCCGCCAATGGTTCCAAGTGTTCGGTCAAAGTTTGTCTTCGATAGCCTTTTATCGATCGAGCGCTGTTTAATATAAGATTTCCAATCTTCGGATAACGGTTCATCGATATTCGAAAGACGCTTCTCAAATTTATCCAGATTAACCTTCCTTACTTTAATGTCTGTTTTCCACAATGACATACCACAGCCGATATCATTACCGACTAAAGCCGGATAAATTATATCTTGTGAAAAAAAGGCTGCTCCGATTGGGTAGCCTCGACCAGGATGAAGGTCGGGCATACCCACCGCTTTTACGATGCCATCGAGTTGCGCTGTTTTCTCTAATTGCTGGACGGCTTTTCCTTCGATCCAGGTATCTGAATTGGCGATCAAGCTGACACTATCAGATTTTTGTTCATCGCCATAAGACGATTGAGTACTATTTTTAATGTTCATAATCCTTTTCCAATTCTTTTTAAAACAATCCCTAAACTAGGCCACAAGACAAGGGTCGCCAAACCAATCGATATAGGCTGGCCATATCTCGTGAAACCGTCTATCGGCATAATTTTCGGCGAATTCTTCGCCACTTGAATTTCTTTTTTTACTTCGAAATTTGTCAACATGATGGCCTAACTCATGAAGAAATATATGCATCAACACAAATGCCTTTGCCTGTGATTCAGAGAAATAACATAGCCAGTAGACGCTTTCTTGTTCTTTTCCCACTTCGATTTTTCTATCGGATACCACACCAAAAATCTTGATTAACCACCGATGTTCCTGGTAGTAGTCATTGCTAAATTCCACCCATAAGTCTTTTTGCCAGGCGGACAACCAAATCGTTCCAGTATCATCTTGTCGATAATGGCTATATAAACCATCGTAATCAAGATCACCTGAATCCAGAATAATCGATTCCGACCCTTCACAAATATTAATCCAGTCAGGAATAAGATCAGTGAAATCATGAATATCTTTTTTGCTCACTACATGCCGGTATCCTTTGTCAGGTCGAACCCTGTCAACGACATAACCCAAACAAGCGGTCCTGGTGTGATTGTTTTTTCTTTGTACATGTCCACCAATAACCTTCGGCGACGTTTTTCTATTGTAAGTAGATCTCATAATTATTTCCTTGCAAGTTCTTACGAGCGACGCCTTTAAAGGAATCGCTAGTTAGAGAGTCATTTATCGTTTATTCTCTTAAGTAATGATCGCGAACGGAACCGTCGAACCTGCCTGACTTAAGGCAGCAAGCCTTAAAATCTACGACCAGAATCACATGGGCAAAGATCATTTCTACCCAATTTCTCAGAAAGCTCTTTATTTCCGTGGACGATTCTATCGCCGCGTTTTACTTTCGTTTCTGAGGGAAAACCTTTTCTTCGTTTGCTAGTAACTTCAAAAAAAGAAATTGTTGTTCGAGTTATTGATATGCATGATGCACCTCCAATTTTCCTGCCTTTTGCATAGACGAACGAAAAGATTGCTCGCTAACATTAAATTTGGCAAGATTAGTAAATCGTTAAATAAACTACAATACTAGACCGTAACGATTGCCTATAAGATCAATCATCTAAGCTAGTTGTTATATATTTTGATGAACTGGCCTACATTACAAGGAGTAAGTAAGCACAAAAGAGAGTGCTACGACTCGAAAGAAGGCCAGCTGAAGAAACTATTTAAAATCATTTTTTATCTCCTCTGCAGTTGTTTGAATTGATGACAGATGTCAAGTTGCGGTGTAGTCTAATCCGGAAAAACAATAATTGCAAATTTATATTCCCTTTAGTTTGTTGAAAAATATTATTTTGTGATTATAATAGTAAAACTTAAGAAAACTATTTTTTATTAATTGCAAAGAAGTAATCAAATGTTTTCAAACACAAACCTACAATACAATCAGCAAGCGGGAATATTTTCTGCCTGTGGCGGTATGTTTGAAAAGCCAGAACTTAGTTTATTAATAGATCAATCAGATAGTTCCACTATTGGATGTCATTCACAATTGATTTAGCTCGCTTCCTTATTTGGAAGCGCAGGCTTCCGGATAAGAAGAATTCCATTTAAACCTCTATTCTTTAAAAGCCGCAAGCCAAAACTTGCGGCTTTTTTTGTGTTCTAAATAAAATACCAACCACATTAACACTCCAACCGACAGGATTTTTGAATACTAATTCAATAAAGAGGTTTAAATATGATAAGGAAAATAATTGACGAATAAACAACAAATACTAGAGATGTAAATTTGAAATTGAATGGGTCTGTTTCAAAAACACTAAGATTATTCACTGAAAATGGGTGAAGGGTAATGCTCATCCTAAAAACTCACAACCCATTGAAATAAAACAGTATATGTCAATAAAAAGCATTGACTGACAGAAAATAATATTTATACTAGTACTCCGATGCAGAGATTTTGATTAGATCAGAGTTCAACCAGAAAGCTAATACGAGGCGCGATTCGAAGAGAATGGATAACCCTTTTCGAGAGTCGCAACGCGGTAGTAGTTTTCTGGTTGAGCTCCCTACGGGCACGTCGAGAAACCATCCAATTCGTTGTTGCGCTCCTTTGTATTAGCAAGCTAGTCCTACAGAAGTACGCCTAGTATTGGACGGCTTCTCGACATGCTGAACTAAACAAAATCCCTGTATCGGAGTACCACACATTCAGACAACAGATTAATTTAAACCAAGAGTAAAAGAAGAGAAACTATGTTTTCAATAATTAAAACACAAACAAAATATTACGCATGCTATAAGCCAGCGTGTACATATGTGTCTTTTGAAAACAGTCCCTATGAAAACTTACTCAGTTTAGGTAACAGTGGTGAACACGGACCAATAAAAGGACATCAACGTTCACTATTGATTTAGCTCGCTTCCTTATTTGGAAGCGCAGGCTTCCGGATAAGAAGAATT
>CAZOBX010000310.1:0-4303 GCA_964578045.1 uncultured Kangiella sp.
CAGGAATAATTAGTTTTGACAATTCACACCTACCTTAAAAGTAGGTCCTTTAAAGTCCATCAAGCATTAAGCGTAAACCGTACAATTATAACGGTTTCTGGATTTCCTCAAGCCATCAATGAATTCGATTCGATCTTCATCCGTTCGAAAAATATCTTCTTGTGCATTTCCACGAGATGTTAAATGGTAAAGTGCTCCTTTATATTCTATTCGTGCTTGTCTGGCCATTTACTGACTATATTAGATGCGCACGCACGATGAAAGACCTGTCCACAGAAAGCCCTTATTATCGACTGGCGTTGGGAATGCTATTAATATGGATCTTGTATTAACTAAATTGCGCAGCTATTACTTACACAAAACGCCAAACTATTAGTTTGTTTTGTTGCAGTACTATTGTCCTGTTTTATCTTATTTCCGACGAAATATCTCCTATTGGGATAGAAATAAAATAGATTTCTGGCCTAATTTTGAATTTAAGATATTATGTTGCGTTTCAAAATATATGGTGCGATACTTCGTCGGCAGTATGGCCTTTTTTATTCCTTAGCGAAGGTCAGACAACAATCTCTACTAGATGTAATTAAGTCACTTTTTATTAAAATTGGAGAAATTGCAATGAAAAATAATCAAAAACTTTTTGCCTTCAAGTTGGCCGAACAAGTGCAAAAGGATAAGACCTCTAAGGTAACACCTTGGAAAGCTCGAGACGGAGTTTCTGTAGCCGGATGTACCGATTATCTGTGGCCAGGCAATCTAAGATATAGTGCCGGGTTTGGTTCAGATAACGGTGTGTTTTGCTAGTTTCAGAATATCCTTTTAGGCCTCTGTAAGTTTTGAGGCCTTTTGGTATCCAACAAATTTCATCTTTAAAACCCTTTTTAAATATTTTATGACTATGAATAAGAGGATTTTGATCATCACAAATTCGAGAGATCTTCATGCCGATATTGTGGTGTCAAACCTAATCGCTAAAGGCAGTAATCCATTCAGAATTAATTTAAATGAATTCCCAGTCAATTTTAAGTTAAATATGGAATTTTTTCATCGTGAATGGGTAGGATTGCTTACCCACATTCCTTCTAATGACTCCCTGTCGATAAATGAAATTGGCGCTGTGTGGCTTCGCAAGAAGGCTGATTTTGGATATATAAGCGATGATCTAAGCCAACAAGAAAAAGCGTTTGCCACAGGCGAAACTGAACATACTCTATTCAGTCTTCTATTTTCACTTAATTGTTTTTGGATGAGTCACCCAACAGCCATTCGAGGCGCACTTTGGAAGGGAGAGCAGTTACTTCGCGCGACCAAGTTTGGATTTTCAGTTCCTGCCACACTTATTGCGAACCATGCGGCGCCGGTAAAACAATTTAAGAATAAAATAGATGGAGAAATGATTTTTAAGGCAATGTCATCTTCACAATTAGCTGGGGAAATGGTTGATGATAAACATCGGATTACCGGCGGACTACCGACAACGATAATCACTGATAAGCATATGGAATACCTGGATGCGGTGAATGAGTTGCCTTGTTGTTTTCAAGCCTATATTCCAAAGGAATATGAGTTGAGAGTAACCGTCATTGGCGATAAGATTTTTGCCGCCAAAATACACTCACAAGACGATGAACGAACAAAAACTGATTTTCGAGATTTTTCAGCGGAAATAAATTACGAGGCTACCGAGCTACCCTGTGAGATTAAACGTCGCTGTCTCGACTTTGTACATAGTTACCAATTAAACTTTAGTGCATTGGATATTATTGTAACGACTGATGGCGACTATGTTTTTCTTGAAAACAATCCAGTAGGCCAATATCTGTTTGTTGAGCAGTTGATCCCCCAATTGAAAATGATGGATGCTACAACTGACTGTTTGATCGAAGGTGCAGCATGTTAGACGAAAACAGCCTGCCTAAGTTTTCTCAATTAAAGGAATTAGAAAAGCTGCGCCAAAATCGCGTCATCCTACTAGCTGTTACTTCTCTTGAGATTGATTTATTGCCTGTATTATATGAAACTTTAGCTAAAATTGGGCCAGTGGAGCGTTTGGATCTAGTGCTTTATTGCCGCGGAGGGATTGTTAATGCTTCCAGAAGAATCGCATTACTTTTACAGGAATTTACTAATCATCTTACTTTTTTGGTCCCTCATTACTGCGAATCGTCAAGTACTCTGCTGATTTTGGCTGCGCATGAAATTATTGCCGGTTCACTCGCCATTTTCTCACCCATTGACCCTCACTTATCCTCCGCCGATTTAGCAGAAGAAAATTCACCACTAGCACTCTCCTCGCAGGACATTCGCTTGTTTAATGCAATGAGTAAAGATTGGTTTGGCTTGGAAGGTGAGGAAGCACGAGTTCAGTCATTTTCAGTCCTATGCAATAATATTTTCCCGACGACTTTGACCTCTTTCCATCGAGCCACTCTCGAAGTCCAAACTATTGGCGAAGAATTGCTCGCCTTTCAACTACCGGATAAATCAAAAGAATTTCGAACAAACATTGTCAATCAACTCCTTTTCGGTTATCACTCCCACAGCTATGCACTCACTTGGAAAGATATGCAAAACCTTGGCTTGTTAATCAAACGTCGACCCAAAGAAGAAGCCTTAGCATGGGAAATTTCCTGCGAGATACGTGCAGTGTTAGGGGCAGGCGTGTGTGAATCATTAGAAGATGGCTGGTGCGATTCAATCATCGCAACTCGAGATTACGCTAAGTTTAGATACCGAAAACAAGATGTACCAGCCCCAGTCTGGCAATCGGTTAAATTTAATGAGTAACACGATAAACTATATTTCGGAAATCTGTCGTTTGTATGTCTTTGTCTTGCTGATAGTTGCCGCTTGGGGAAAATCAAATACTTTTAACCTCTTCCAACAAAATCTGATGGATTCCTTTCACATTCCAAAAAAGTTCAGCAAGTTTGTGGCGCTCACCATTATTGGTCTAGAATGGTTACTCGCTATTTTCCTGTTGGCCAACAGCTCCTGGACCAAATTAAGTATGCTGTTAACCCTTATATTATTTATCACCTTTACGGCCACCATTGGTATCTTGCTTATAAAGGATAAAGTGATCAACTGCAATTGTTTTGGCCGAACCAATCGGCCAATCTCATTCTATGATCTATTCCGTAACCTAATCCTTATTGCGGCATCGGGATATCATTTAGTTTTTTCGACAGTAGAGCTCTCATTTGAACCAATAACTTATCTACAATTATTTGGTGTGGCCGTTATCCTATTTCTAATTACTACTAGTCTTTATGATATTTCCCTTTTAATTCGCTATCAGGATAAAGGGCCAGAAGATGGATAGTTCATTAGTGATAGTAATTATGAGTTGTCTTATCTTTGCTGTTGCATTGAATTTACTACTAACATTTCGACTAGCCGCTATTGTCCGAGGTGTACCTAGCCAGCAAAGTGTCTCTCAGGGTTTACCAACGGGCGAAATTATCCCGGACTTTTACGGAATAAAATTATCTGATGGAAAAGTGGTTTCCTCCAAAAATATTAAAAACCAACCTCTTGTATTGCTCTTCCTATCTCCAAAATGCAAGGACTGTATCGGAAAATTGCCAGAGATTTCACAAATACAAAAGGCGACAAAGGATGCCGGTGTTTTGATGTGGCTTGTTGGCACTGATCGTGAGCGGCGTATCAGAAAATTTTTAAACAACTCAGGGCTATTCGATTGCTATGTGAAAATGGAGTCAGCAAGCTTCAAAAGGCTTAATCCAAGAAATGCGTCGCCGTCTTATTTGTTTATTGATGGTGAAAAAACGCTGCAAGCCAAGGGCTTTATTGGTGATGAAAATTGGTTAAGTTTTTTGACCCAAATGCATGAACCAGAAAGTGGAAGCGTTCAGTGAATCCACCTTTTTTCAACAAAGCCAAGAACAATCCTCATTTTCAGCGCTTTAACCTAATAAAACCCCATATCGGACGTCTAACGCTGGGGTTTATCGTACTCATTATTACGGTTGTCATACAATTAAGCTATCCCAAAGCCATTGCTTATTTTATTGATAATTCGATTAGCCAAAAAGAAACCAGCTGGCTTACCTGGGCCGCTCTAATAATGTTTTTTGTATTGCTATTGCAGGCTATTGCGACTGCATTGAGGTATTATTTATTTGCATCAACTGGGTCAATGATCGTCACGAAGGTTCGCCAGCTACTCTATGGCGCGATCATTAGACAAGAAATCGGCTTTTTTGACTCCCGCAGTGTCGGTGAACTGACAAACCGATTATCGTCCGATGTCGAGATATTGCAAGACACTCTCAGTATG
>CAZOBX010000310.1:4313-6434 GCA_964578045.1 uncultured Kangiella sp.
AACTCCAGTTTGGCCATTGCGATACGATCCTTCATTACTTGTGTCGGCGCTACCATCATGCTTATCCTACTTTCACCTGAGCTGAGTCTTCTGATGATAGTCGTCGTCCCACTCGCAATTTTTGCCGCAGGTTGGGTTGGCCGCAGAATTAGTCGTATTTCCAAGTCCATTCAAGAAAGTCTGGCCCGTTGCGGACAAATCGCACAGGAAACTTTTTCTAATATTAGGCTAGTACACGCCTTCACTCAAGAAACACTTGAACAGGAAAAATATGACCAGGCGACTAAAAAGTCACTCGATTTCTCAATTGATAGCACCCGTTTACTGGCAGGCTTCCAGGGTGCGAGTAATTTCGTTCAATATTTAGCTTTGTTAGTTATTCTGTGGGTTGGCGGAAAGCTTGTAGCCAGCCAATCACTCAGCATGGGCAGTTTAACCAGTTTCATTCTTTACACTGGTATGGCCGCCAGCTCTGCAGCAGCGCTGAGTTCATTTTGGGGAGAATGGATGAAATCAATTGGTGCAACTGAACGAATTTTCGAACTTCTTAATCGCACACCTCAAACCCGAACAGATATGGAGACCAATATTCACCATTTAAATGGCGATCTTGAGTTTAAAAATATCACCTTTTCATATCCAAGTCGCCTTGAACAGGAAGCACTAAAATCTTTCAATTTAAAGATTGCTGCCGGTGAAAAAATAGCGATAGTCGGTCCCTCTGGTGCTGGAAAATCGACAGTTGCCAATTTAATCCTTGGATTTTACATACCCTCTGCTGGCCATTTAACATTCGATGGAATACGCTCGGATCAATTAAGTTTATCCGATATTCGCAAGCATATTGCTATAGTTGAACAAGAACCATCTCTTTTTTCAGGTTCTATTTTTGACAATATTCGTTATGCACTGCCTGATCCTCAAGTAGACGATGAAGCCATTTTTAAGGTAGCAAAACTCGCGAACGCACATGACTTTATCTCCTCTTTTCCTCAAGGCTACGCTACCTTGCTAGGTGATCGTGGTGTTCAGCTCTCTGGAGGGCAAAAACAAAGGATTGCCATAGCACGAGCACTACTCCGCAATCCGAAGATCTTAATTTTAGATGAGGCAACTAGTGCACTTGATTCTGAAAGTGAACATCAAGTCCAGAAAGCACTTGAGAGACTGATGCAAAATCGTACCAGTATTATTATAGCCCACCGTTACTCAACTATTATTAATGCGAAACGATTAATTGTTATGCAACAAGGAAAAATCATCCAAACTGGGACCCATGATCAACTTATTCAAGACCCGAAAGGACTCTATTATCGACTTATCAAGAACCAAATTCATCATCAATATCCAGTATCATCAAAGACTATCCAGAAGCATTCTTTAGAAAATACCCCTAACAATTAAGCTCCTTCAAGGCGTCTAGCAGTAGAAGAGTGAACAAACTCCACTTTGGCAAGTTACTAAGTTCTTATTGAAAGGCGAATCAGGTTATTCCCATACATCAAAAGTCGCGTGATCTCAGCCGCTGGACATGCGCGATAAAAGTAATATCCCAGCACAATAGAACAATGATGAGTCAGTAAATAGTTCAGTTGCTCTTCAGTTTCAACACCTTCAGCTACCATCGACAAATGAAGACTACTGGCAAGATTAATGATGGTTCTAACAATAGCCGCGTTATCATCCGATCGGCACATATCTTTGACGAAACTTCGGTCAATTTTCAAGGCATTAATGGGAAAGTTCTTAAAGTAGCTCAACAAAGAGTGGCCGGTACCAAAGTCATTGATGGATAGTTTAAATCCTAGGGATTGCATTTGATTGAGAATTTCGATGGTTTGTTTCACATCCTGCATGGTGATGCTTTCAGTAATCTCAAATTCGAGCCCTTTAGCCGAAATTTGGGATTGTTGAGAAATTTTTTCAATCATCTTCAAAAGATTGGGTTGTCGAAACAGAACTTTTTGGAACTTTTTGGGGACAGGTCTTTCATCGTGCACTAATTATTCTACTAACTGTCGAATAATGAAGTCCAAAGTATTCCCCTATTTCTTTCATCGTATAACCTCCGCTCGCAAAGGCGGCTACAATCGCATCATCTCTTGTCCCAGAGTTCTTCTC
>CAZOBX010000311.1:0-6416 GCA_964578045.1 uncultured Kangiella sp.
TCGCAAGTTCGCATGCCTTTCCTAGCCCTACAATGAAAATAACATTTTCCGTTCCTGCTCGTCGCCCCATTTCATGACTTCCCCCATGTATGAGACAGGGAATCACTATGCCCTTTTTAATATAAAAAGCACCGATCCCTTTAGGCGCATAAAGTTTAGGACCTGCCAATGTTAAGAAATCGACACCCAATGATTGGATGTCGACATCGACTTTTCCTATCGATTGAGAAGCGTCAATATGCAATAAAGTATTTTTATTTTTGCAAATACGCGCAATTTCTTTAATCGGTTGAAGCGTTCCTGTTTCATTATTGGAGTGCATGATGCTCGCTAATATAGTCTCCTCGGTGAGGGCCAATGCCAGTTGTTCTGCTTTTACTTCTCCAAATTGGTTAACGGGAAGGTAAGTCACTTGATAACCGATTTTTTCTAAGTGTTTACAAGTTTCTATCACTGAAGGGTGTTCTATTTGTGATGTGATAATGTGACGGCCCTTATTTTGATAAGCACTGGCAACACCTTTAATAATCGTATTATTGGCTTCACTTCCCGTTCCGGTAAATACGATTTCATCGGCCGAACAATTTAGAAGTGTTGCAATTTGTTGTCTTGATTTGTCAACTGCATTTCTTGCAGCAATTCCCATAGTATGGATGCTAGAGGGATTGCCATAATTTTCATTAATAAAGGGAAGCATTGCCTCTGCAACGGCTTTGTCTATCGGGGTTGTAGCATTGTAGTCTAGATAAATCATGGGTACACTTAAGAATCAAACAATCAATTGATTATTTGAATAATAGATTAAAACACATAAGAATACAAACAATTTAATGTTCTACTGTTTTATTTGCTTAACACTAAAAAAGCTGGAATAGAGCACTGGCACAACCCCAAGCGTTAATATAGTGCCAATACCTAAACCAAAAGCGATTGCACTGGCCATACCATAAAACAAAGGATCTTTGCTGATCATCAATGGTAAAAGTCCCATTATAGTAGTAATGGTAGTCATAGTAATGGGCCGCAAACGGGTTAAACAGGCGCTGATGACCGCATCGTAGTCGGTTTTGCCCCGCGCACGTTCAATATCTATTCGGTCAATTAGCACGATGGCATTATTAATGATTATGCCAGCCAAACTGTATAAACCTAACGACACCATAAAACCCATTGGGGCACCCATGATAGACAATCCCATCACAGCGCCTATGAAGGATAGCGGTATGGTGAGTATAATCACTAACGGACGACGAAAAGAGTTAAATTGTGCGACCAGCAGTATTAAGATCAGGGTCAATACCAATGGCATACTGGCACCTAAGGCTTTTTGTGCGTCGACTGATTCGGTGATAACACCATCGTATTCAATGTGATGATTAATCGGTAAATCAGCTTTTAGCTTCTCGATTTCATCATCGATCACTAACTTTAGGTCTTCTGCAGTCATTTGGGTATTTCGGGCTTCAACACTCACCGTACGGAACATATCCTCATGTTGAATGATCGAGTATTGATTAACCGGGGCAATATCCGCGATCTGAAATAGAGGCACAGCTTGTCCTGTTTTCTGAGAAAAAACACTTAATGTACGCAATCGATCAATACTGGATCTTTCAGATTCTTCCGCTCTTATAACGATTGGAATGATTTCGTCCTGGTCTCGAAACTCGGTGACAGTGTTACCGGAAAAATAGCCACTTAAGGCATTGGCAATATCCGTCGATGTTATTCCAGAACGTCTGGCTCTGTGTTGGTCAACCTGTACCTCAATCTTAACGATGCGGTTTTCCCAATCGCTACGAATATCAAGGGTGTCAGGGGTTCGGTGTAACAGATCCATGATTTCCTTAGCCTTGCGGTAAATCACATTTTTGTCAGGTCCTTTGACTTGTATTTTGATAGTGCTGGAGTCTGATGGTCCGAGGAACATCCGGCTCACTCTGGCGGAAACATTGGGGAACTCAGTTTCGATTTGTCTGTCCAGTTGGAGCACTAAAGCTGTAAGATCCAAATCCGGTTTGGTGTTTAATACAATAAACCCTTTATTATCG
The DNA here is from genome assembly GCA_964578045.1 of uncultured Kangiella sp. Lineage (GTDB taxonomy): Bacteria > Pseudomonadota > Gammaproteobacteria > Enterobacterales > Kangiellaceae. Next base: position 2,052 of record CAZOBX010000311.1, read on the forward strand.
GAAGGGTCTTCCGGGTTCAAAGAAAATACAAATCGTGGGCCACTGAATCCCACGTAACCGGAAAAGCTATCAATGTAAGATGAACGTTTTTCATCCTTTAACCAACTGAAAATCTTTTTCATTTGTCGATTAGTTTCGCGAGATGAAGTGCCGTTTGGTAAATCAATGTTAATCAATATCTGAGTACGATCGGAGTCCGGGAAAAACTGATTGGCGACAAACTTCATCGCAAAAACTGAAGCAAAAAGCATCGCTAACATCAAGCCCATAAACAACGCTTTATGTTTTAACACCCAATGCAATAATCTTTCGTAACGGTCATTTAGTTTATCCTGCATTGATAGCGTTGGTTTTTCTTCTGAAGTCACAGACGGAGTATCAACTTTTATAAAGTAATAACAAAATATCGGAGTGACACATAACGCCATCAACCAACTAGTGAGCAAGGTAATGGTTATGACCAGGGAGACAGAGCGGGTAAATTCTCCGGCTACATGTTCGGCTAACATCAACGGTAAAAAGAAAAAGATGGTGGTCGCCGAAGAACTTAATAAGGGCATTGCCAGCTCTTTACCGCCCTGACACATGGCGTCAAAACGGTCGGCACCTTTTTCCAGTCTGGTTTTAAAATCTTCCGCGATAACAATGCCATTATCTACCAGTAAACCGAGAGAAATGATTAGAGTTGCCAAACTCATTCTTTCTAAATTGATGTCGCTAAACTGCATGATTGACAGGGTGGCTAACATCACAAAAGGGATGATGGTACCGACAATCAATCCGGTTCTTACGCCTAAAAACAATATCACTACCACTAACACGATAGCCAGTGTCTGAATGACGTTAAGCGACACACCTCTCACTGTTTTTTCAACCACGCTGGCCTGATAGGTGGCAATATTCATTTTATAACCGATAGGCAAACTGGCCTCTATTTCATCAATTTTGTTTGTCACCCGTGGCGCATATTCAAGAATATTGTACTCAGGCAGCATCGCAATCGAAAAGAATATCGCTTGCTCGCCATTGAAGTAAGCCGGTTTATCCGGTGGGTCAACATAGCCTTTACGTATATCGACGATGTCTTTTAATACAATATAATCTTCGGTACCGGGAATACTGATATAAGTATCGGCTATGTCTGCCACACTGTTAAAGTTACCAGTGGGTTCGACGATAAAACTTTTTGCCCCAGTATCAAGCTGCCCGCCGGAACTAATAATATTCTGATCCTGCAATTCATTGATTAGTGTCAATGGCGAAATACCCACTTGCGCCAGTTTGGCATTAGAAACTTCCAAATAGATCCTTTCTTCCTGTCTTCCCAGTATTTCAATTTTTTTAGTTCCTTCAACGGCGTACAAAGTATCACGAATATGTTGCGCGATATCGTACATATCATCCAGACCAAAACCATCCGCCGTCAAGGCCAAGGTTACTACCGACACGTCCCCAAATTCGTCGTTAACAAAAGAAGGGAATGTTCCATCAGGCAAGTTACTTTGAGCGTTATCGACCTTATTACGCAAATCTTGCCAAATGCTGTCCAGATTAAAATAACGATCGTAAATAATGACGTGAATAGTAGAAAGGCCGGTAGAAGAGGTTGATGTCAGTTTTTCTACTTCAGGGATCTTGCGAATTTCTTCTTCAAGTTTTTTGGTAATGAGTTGTTCAATTCTCTCTGGTGCCATCCCGGGAAATGACGTGCTGACAACGGCTTCGCGTATAGTCACATGGGGATCTTCGCGAGCAGGCAAGGTGAAATAAGCGAACACTCCGTTGATTAACAACATAGCAACTATCATTAAAACAGTTTTTTTATAGGTAAATGCAAGTAAGGTTAAATTCATTACAGCCCCTGTTAATTAAAACGTTGAGTGTGTTTGTCTAACAAGGTGACTGGCTGACCATCTCTTAAAAATACAACTCCTGCAGTGGCGATAATTTCGCCATCACTTAGTCCTTTAGAAATGAAGACTTCATTGTTCATGGCGTTTTCAGTTTGTACTATTCGTTTTCGGACGACTTTTTCTTGAACATCATAGACAAATACATAGGCGGATTGTCCGATATCTGCAGCAAGGGCCGATATAGGGACCTTTATGCTGTCACCCTTGAATCCGGTTCTACCAACACCGTCAAAGACAAAGTCCAATTCGGCGGTCATTCCCGCCCTGATATTTTGAGGGACGTCCTTTAATAATACAATTACCGGAAAAGCATTGGCGGATTCGGCTCTGGTACCTATTTCAGTGATGATCCCGGTAATATTTAACTCCGAAATCGCCGGAAAACTGACCGGCAATTCTGCGCCTTTTGTCAGTGCCTGGATCATACTCTCAGGCACCATGACTCGAACTTCCAGTCCATGTTCCCCTTCAATTTCAAAACTGGTTTGTCCGGCAGAAATTTGCTGCGACGGTTCAATCACTCGTTGAGTGATAATGCCGTCATAGGGTGCTAATAAAATACTGTCTAGTAAGTCTTTATTGGCAATTTCTAATTGTGCTTTAGCGACGTTAACAGCGCTTTGTGAAGACTCAAATGCAGCTTTGGCATTATCAAACTGCGATTTCGAGACAAGGCCTTTGTCTACCAATTCTGAAAATCGTTGGTACTCATTTTTAGCCTCCGTCAGGGTCGCTTGAGATTGTTGCCATTGTGCTTGCGCCGATTGAATACTGAGATTAAAACTACGCTGGTTCAACCTGGCTAATTCTTGGCCTTGTTTTACGTTAGCTCCTAATCTCACTTTTACGCTTTGAACTTTACCGCTGACTTCAAAGCTCAGATCAGTTGCTTCCACTGGTGCAACTATACCCGACAATCTGCGTATCTGTTCTAACTTGGAAGAAGACACTTTAACCCAGGCAATAGGGCGTATAAGCGTTTTTTGCGGTTGTACTTCCTCGGTACAACCGGTGATAACAATGATGAAAATAAGCAAAATTAAACGCATAATGGTTCCTTAATTTAACAATTAATTAGTCAATATCGATTAAATGAAAGAGCTACAACTCAGTTTAAATTAATTTGAAAAATACTTTCATCCACAACGATTGCGAAGCTCCCTAGATAAAAATTTTGAAATCCTATTCTCGCATTTTTACCGGTCGCCTACAAATTTTTATTGCTTAGCTTTAAACCAAAACTCGATTTCATCCGTTTCTTGTTCAAACTTAGTTTCATGTTCGGTGCCGGGCGGAATATGATACCAATCACCTACATGGTGCTTTGTAGTGACTCCATCTAAAGTCAGAATTATCTGCCCTTTGGTCACCACACCAACAATATCTGAGTCGATGTGTTTATGTTTTGGAATGGTGGTTCCAGGTTGATAAGATGCAAACAGAACTTTACAATCATTTGCTTCAAGTTTGAACTTACTCGAAGTGTCTACTTTACCTTTTTGTTTGGGCAGCAGTTTTATTATTTCCGGATAATCGCAAATCATTTTGTATCCTCCAATGTATATGTTTTAAAATTCATAGTCAACTACTACTCTGCTACGTTTAAGCGATACAACAAGTTTCTTAACTTCCAAATGAAAAGGGTCTTGTTCAAACTCTCGTAGCGATTTTATATCCTGGAATGTCGCCATTAGAACCACATCATAGGCCTGGTCCGACTCAGAAAAATTAACCCCAACTTCAATATTGGCCAGCGAAGGGACATTGTCTCGCATCGACAAAAGTGCATCGACTACTTTTTGAGTATCTGTTGTGTCGGGACGCTGGAGTTTGAATAATGAAACTCTTTTAATCATGCTATTCTCCTAATAATTGAATCTTTAAGATTGGGTAGTATTTTGAACTGTATGAGCATATTGCCCGCTATCATGAGTCAATCCAGAAAGAGTCAAACCGATCAGTAGGATAACCAATCCAGGATAAAATGGTTCTGGTCGTAAACCCTATTCAGAGGCAATCCTTCCAGTCAAAAAAGTAACTAAGGCAACACCAGCGTAGCCAGCAAATCTTTTTAAGCTAGTGGCTAAACGAGTGCAATGCATCTTACTAAAAATGGTCGATATTTAATCATGATAGAGATACAATAAACCCACACTAGCATTATGTAAAGTACCTACTTTATTGTATGGTACTTACTAAAAAGTAAGTAATGGAGGCTTTCTATGGGTCAAAAACCCTTTTGTCCGGTGGATATCCCGCTTAAAATCATTGGTGGAAAATGGAAAATGATTATTTTGTGGCATTTAGGTGATACCACGAAACGTTTTAATGAAATCAGAAAGGCCCTCCCGGAGATCACTGAAAAAATGTTGACTCAGCAGCTGAGAGAAATGGAAAGAGATGGGGTTGTTCATCGAAAAGTTTATCCTGAAGTTCCGCCAAAGGTAGAATA
>CAZOBX010000312.1:0-6406 GCA_964578045.1 uncultured Kangiella sp.
TCTTTAGATTCTTCCAACAATAGAGCCTTTTATCTTGTCCAAATAATTGCTGAGTTTCAGAAATTTTATAACGTTATCATTTAATACCCATTTCAATTGCTCAAATTAATAGCTTAACCAAGTAGATATCCTTAAATACGACCAATTGTTAATATTCACAATCGATTTAACCTATTGTTTATTAAGGTAAAAATAAATTATTTTAGATATTCAATCTTTTCCTTATTGACCTCTACGAAGATTGCCGTATATTATCCGCAGTCTCAAATGGCTGGCTGAATTTATTCGTCGTCACCGCACAATAACAAATGTAAATTAAACAACGAGGATTACAATGAAAAAAATTCTTATTAGTTCAGTGGCGATGTTTATGCTCGCATCTTGCGCATCTCAAAATATTGAACAAACAAAGGTCGCTGAAGCACAAACAGTAGAAAAAGAACCTGTGCAAAAGAAAAGAAGATATAACGATTGCAAAAAGAAAAAGACAGGTTCCAGAACTCGACGTTGTTAATACAAAAAAACGTCATTGTTTATTGTCGAAGTTTTTAAAGGTGGTGGTCGGCATTTCACCTGATTCAACCCAAATTATTTCACTTTATAGGTATCTTGGGTTGAGTAAATTCTTAATCTATTCAGTTAATCAATTTAGGAAAATATCAAATTGCTCTAAGCTTGTATCCAGATGAAACAATAGCTGGTGGAATTTGACATCAACCACATACCCGAGTATTCTCAACTACATCTGTAACAGTAGCGAAATCTTAAAACTATGGGTATGAAATCTAAGTCTGCTGACGATCTGCCAGATCTGAGCCGCACAGAACTACAAATGTTAAACGTACTTTGGAAAAGCAAAGAAGGCTTATCGGTACGAGAGGTTCATGAGCAAATTAAGGATGAGTTCAAGTGGGCTTATTCGACGACTAAAACGACTATGGATCGTATGGTCAAAAAAGGCTTGTTAAGGCGTGAAGACTTTCATGGCGTTTTTCTTTATCAGGCCGAAATATCCAGACCTGCAGGATTAGCGCGTTTGCTTAGCTTCTTTATGAATGATCTGCTTGAGATGGATCAGAGCGCTTTGGTCTCCTTATTTGGCCAAAGTAAAGCACTTTCTAATTCAGAAATCGATGAATTAGAACATTTGCTCGATCAACAGACCAATCAAGCAAAGCTGATTAAGTCTGAGGAAAAATAACCTTGTTATCACTTTTAGAGCCGTTTTATGCTAATGCTGAAATAGTGTTTTATTTCCTGGCGTTAAATAGCGTTTATTCGGCGCTATTGGCTCTGGTGGTTCTGTGTAGCAAACTAATTTTTCCAAGAATGCCACGGGCTATTGAATATGGCCTTTGGTGTTTAGTCCTTATTCGTCTGGTATTACCTACTGATTTTTCTATTAGTTATTCTCTAGGATATTTAAGCCGAGACTGGTTTGAAACGGATCTTCCTGCAGTTCTTGCTGGTACTGACTGGTTGGCTCAATTTGCTAATCAGCAACTATTTTTTGGTTCGGGCAGTTCACTTACCTGGCTTAAGTTGCTGTTACTTATCTGGCTGGTGGCCTCTAGCGTTGTTGCATTCAAATTTATCGCATTAAAGCTGAAACTTGCTCGGATGTTAGCGGTTGCGCATCCCGTTGAAGACTACTGGGTCACTAAAGCGATCAATGAGTGGCGAAGAGAGTTCAAAATCCGAAGACAAATCATTGTGATCGACTCAAATGATTTTTTGTCGCCTTTTACCTTTGCCGTTTTGTCTCCAGTGGTTTTTATCCCACAGCAGTTATTAGAGAAAAAGAATGAAAAAATTATCGGACCGATAATCGCTCATGAATTGGCCCATATTAAAAGACTGGATGCTATGTGGTTAGTCTTTCAAAATCTGATTCAAATCATTTTTTGTTTGAATCCGTTCGTATGGTTAGCCGTGAGACGGTTAAATTCCCTAAGAGAAGAAATGTGTGACCAAAAAGTATTGGATACCAGAAACATTGCTAACGACGAATACGGTAAGAGTTTACTCCAAGTTCTCAGACTCAATATAGGGCAACGCTCACCCGAACTTTTTGCTACTTTCTTTTTAAGTCATAAAAGTGTATTCAAAAAAAGGATTGCTGCGATCGGTTCAAACAAAGCACTAAAGCCAAAAGTTACCTTTCAATACGCAGCTGTTGGTTTATTTGGCTTATTCTTCCTTCCTTTGAGTTGGCATAAAACAATCCAGGAAGAACCAATAGGTAATTTACTTCCCACCTTGGAAGAAATTATTTCGCCTTTTCCTGAAGATATAAGAAAAACTTACCAGCCGCCGGTTTTGTTAAAAGCCAACCCTAAAAACAACCAAATAGAAGAGCTTGAGTTAACCACCCAATAAGCTTAGCGTCGACTGCTTATTTATTCCCGGCCAGAATGACCAAAACCGCCTTCGCCGCGAATGCTATCGTCAAAATTTTCCACGATTTTAAATTCCGCTTGTACTACCGGGAGAAAAACCAGCTGTGCCATTCTGTCTCCTGGGTTAATCTTAAATGCCGTTTGGCTACGGTTCCAGCAGGATATAAATATTTGTCCTTGATAATCTGAATCGATCAGCCCAACCAGATTACCTAAAACAATGCCGTGTTTATGACCTAAACCCGAGCGCGGTAGGATGGTAGCAGCCAAACCAGGATCGCCAATATGGATGGCAATGCCGGTGGGTATAAGCTTGGTTTCTCCAGGTTCTAAACTCATCGTATCGTCAATACAGGCGCGGAGATCCATGCCTGCAGAGCCTCTGGTAGCGTATTCCGGTAATGGAAATTCTGAACCGATCCTGTGATCGAGGATTTTAAGTTCTATTCTATTCATTTTGTATTCTCTTTTAATATACCAATGGGAAGGAGCCAAATTAGTTTACTCAAAATTTCTGTTTTTTTATCATTTCATAGGCTGCTTGGATTTCTTGTGATTTTTCTGTGGCGACTTTTATCATTTCTTCCGGCATGCCTTTGGCTACTAGCTTGTCCGGGTGGTGTTGAGACATAAGCTTTCTATAGGCTCTTTTTATTTCTGTTTTGCTTGCATCGACAGACAGTCCCAATACTTTGTAGGCTTGTTCGATGGTGGGGCCGCTTTGGTTTCTTGCCGAACCGGAATAGCCTCCCTGGTGAAAGGAGCGTTGGGCAATGACCATTTCAACCAAACGGTCGATTTGAACCCGGGAAATTCTAAAAGAACCGCCGATTAAATATAATATTTCACGTTCAGCTTGGCTCACCTGACCATCAGCGGTGGCGGCTATTATTTGAATTTCCAGAAACATCTGGATAAGGCTTGGTTTACGGATACAGTTTTTGATCAATGATTCTAAATTGGCGGTTAGATCAAAATCATCACTCTTGCCTCGGTTAAAGGCGTCAATTGCTTCTTTTCGTTTTATCTCATCTAAGCCTAGCTGCAGCATTACTTGCTCAGCTGCGGCTATTTCTTGTTTTGATACAGTACCATCCGCTTTGGCGATGTGTCCCATCACAGAAAAAGTCGTCGCAAAAAATATTCGTTGGGTTTCTGCGGGATCGGCATTGCCAAACATGTTGGAGAAATTCTGTTTTAACCCTTGATCGAATGAATTCCCAATCCAGACGCCGAAGAATAGGCCAATAGGACCTCCAACCATAAAGCCCAGTGCACCACCAATTATTTTACCCCAGATATTCATTTCTCTTTATTTCCTATTAACGCTGCAATAACGCCCAAATTGATGCAAGACCCTACTAAATAAGGGTTGAAAGGATGTTTTTCAACATTGTTTGTAGATTTGCTTACAATTAGGTTTGGCGATTCAACCTATTTTTCCAGATTCAAGCTTATATGGCAAATTGGATATTGTTGAGGAATACTAATGGGATAAAGATCCAGTCCATAGAGCATACCGCTTTTAGCACTATTTTACCGAATTCATGCAAACAATATTGTCTTATAACCACCGATTATGGCGACATATTCGTGTTAATTCGATACAATAGCGCCGAATTTTATCATCCCTACAAAAGCCCAGAAACCTCGGTTTTAAGCACTTTGTTGTTATAACTAGGAAACCACTCGAAATGCTACGTAATAACCAATCTATTGCTGAATTTGATAAAGAACTATGGCAATCTATAGAATCTGAAAAACTGCGTCAAGAACAACATATCGAATTGATTGCTTCTGAAAACTATACCAGCACGAGAGTCATGGCGGCTCAAGGTTCAGTACTGACCAATAAATACGCCGAAGGGTATCCTCACAAACGATATTATGGTGGCTGCGAGTACGTTGATGTAACGGAAGATCTGGCGATTGAACGAGTAAAAGAATTATTTGGTGCTGATTACGCTAATGTTCAGCCACATTCCGGCTCTCAAGCCAATTCTGCAGTTTATATGGCATTGCTTCAACCGGGCGATACGGTTTTAGGAATGAATCTAAATGAAGGTGGACATTTAACTCACGGATCTCCGGTTAATTTTTCGGGAAAAATTTATAAGTCGGTTCAATATGGACTAGACGCTGATGGTTATATTGATTATGACCAAGTTGAAGCATTGGCTTTGGAGCATAAACCGAAAATGATTTTGGCTGGTTTTTCGGCTTATTCCAGAACCATTGACTGGTCTATATTTAGAGCAATAGCAGACAAAATTGGTGCTTATTTTATGGTGGATATGGCCCATGTTGCCGGTCTCATTGCCGCTGGATTATATCCTAACCCCATTCCTTATGCCGATGTTGTCACCTCAACCACTCACAAAACTTTAGCCGGTCCAAGAGGCGGAATTATTCTGGCGCGGGAAAATGCTGAATTGCAAAAGAAATTCAATTCTGCGGTTTTTCCTGGCAGTCAAGGCGGTCCTTTGATGCATGTTATTGCTGCTAAAGCGGTTGCCTTTAAAGAAGCGCTTGGCGATAAATTTAAACAAACTCAGGCGCAAGTTTTGATTAATTCAAAAGCAATGGTGGCTGTTTTACAAAAGAGAGGTTTTAAGATTGTTTCCAACGGAACTGACAATCATCTCTTTTTGATTGATCTAATCGATAAAGATATTACCGGTAAAGATGCAGAAGCGGCTTTAGGTGCGGCATTTATTACAGTCAATAAAAACACTGTGCCGAATGAGCCCCGTTCACCGTTTGTGACTAGTGGACTTCGTATGGGAACGCCTGCGATCACCACTCGAGGTATGAAAGAATCCGAAGCGTCTCAGCTGGCTGAATGGATTTGTGATATCTTAGATGATATTGATAATCAGCCAATGATTGCTGATGTTAAAGCCAAAGTATTGGCATTAACTGCTAAGTTTCCTGTTTACGCAGAATAAGGTTTTTTAATGCATTGTCCATTTTGTTCTTTCCATGATACTAAAGTAATTGATTCACGCTTAGTGACTGACGGCGGACAGGTTCGTCGTCGTCGCGAGTGCATCGAATGCGGTGAACGATTTACTACATTTGAATCTGCGGAACTGGTGATGCCAAAAGTCATCAAAGGGGACGGCAGTCGCCAGCCATTCGATGATCATAAGTTAAAAGCCGGTATTTTGAGAGCGGTAGAAAAACGCCCCGTCTCAGTCGAAGCCGTAGAAGAATCGATTATTAACATCCAATCGAAATTGCGCGCGATGGGCGAGCGAGAAGTGGCGGCCAGTGTGATTGGTGAACTGGTGATGGATGCGCTGCGAAAGCTTGATCAGGTAGCGTTTGTCAGGTTTGCTTCAGTTTATCGGAGATTCAAGGACGTGAGTGATTTCCGTGAAGAAATCGAACGACTGGAATCGAACGACTAATCTCGATGTGTCTGTTAACCTCTTGAGTAAATCATGAATTGGTCAAGCAAAGATTATCGAATGATGGCGCGAGCCCTACAGTTGGCGGAAAAAGGTCAGTACACAGCTCGACCTAATCCGATGGTGGGTTGTGTTATTGTCAAAGAGGATCAAATCGTCGGTCAAGGATGGCACCAAAAGTTTGGCCAAGCGCATGCTGAAGTTAATGCTTTGCAACAGGCAGGAGAAAACGCCAAAGCGGCAACTTGTTATGTCACTTTAGAGCCTTGTTCGCATACTGGAAAAACCGGCCCTTGCGTAGAGGCGTTGGTTCAAGCAGGAGTATCCAAAGTGATCGCGGCGATGCAAGATCCTAACCCAGAAGTATGCGGCAAAGGATTCGGGCATTTGCACAACGCGGGGATAAAAACCGAATTCGGATTGTTAAAAGAGCAAGCGCAACAATTGAATCGAGGATTTGTTTCAAGATTTAAAAGAAACAGGCCATGGGTTAGTTTAAAATTGGCAATGAGCTTAGACGGCCGAACTGCTCTGGCCGACGGTAGTAGTAAATGGATCACAGGATCAGCGGCCCGATTAGATGTTCAAAAATTA
>CAZOBX010000313.1:0-6393 GCA_964578045.1 uncultured Kangiella sp.
AATAGGGCTGTTTCTAGCCTTGCTGAAACCTGCATCTTGAGGTGGAACGGGTATAAGATTGAAAATTTTTATAAGATCTTCCCGAACCATTTTCCTGTACGGGAGTTTTTTTCCGATTAACGGTTCGCAATTTTTTGTTACTGATCTATAGTTAAGGTAACAGTCAACCTGCTAGAAAGATTCAGTTGAGTGCAATGCTCTATGAGTCATCTGGTGATATAATTGGGGATCTACTATGCAGTTAGTTCCGGTACTAGAAATTCGTCATGCCAAATGTGTTTATACTGCACACAAAAATAGCTTTGTTGACCATGTGATTAGCGAAGACCCACTCGATACCGTTGCTAGTTGGGCCGAAAAAGGCATAAAACGCATTCACTTTGTTGATGTTGATGCGATTGAATCCGGAGAGCCTTGTAATGTGGACCTGCTGAGCAAAATCAAACAAAACTACCCTGAGATTGAAATTCAGGTGATTGGCGGAATCAAGTGTGTTGATTCGGCGTTTATCTGGGTGGATGCCGGGGCAGATTTTCTGGTGCTAAATGGCAAGGCCATTCGACAAAAGAATCTGTTGTCGGATATTTGTGTGGAATTCCCTGCCAAAGTCCTGGTTGAAGTTGGTAGTCGTCAAGGAACCGTTAATATTGGTGAGGGCGGACCAAGCCTACAAATTAAGGCATTGGCTAATCAATTGGAGGAGGATGGCGTAGCGGGTCTGTTGGTAACTGAAGTGCCCTCAGAAGGGCACGTCAATTCGTTAAGTTTGCTCAGTGTCAATCAACTATCTCAAGTTGTCGAATTGCCGATATTTGCTAACGGTGGTATCGAAACTATGGCTGATCTGAAATTACTGCTTGAAAATCATGCAGAAAAGTTGACCGGTATTTTGATTGGTAAAGTTGTGCATCAAGAGGCTTTTTGCCTGGGCACAGCGCAGCAAATGTTAAATGAATATCAAGCCGAGCCTATACCAATCGCTATGTAACCTTAACTTGGGATAAGAGTAACCAGAAATCCCCTAAACTATCAGATTAAATAAGGACTCATCGGCCAGTATCAGTATATTGGTGACTATCAAGGCAAGTCTGTGCGTGAATAGTGAGCTATTGAAAGCAAACATAACGCCAAAAGTCGCTAAACGACTGATGCTGGATGGTTGCTGTTATCCTGTGTTGGGGGTTGGCTTTAGTCAAGTCGAAGTTGGGTTACCAAGAATGCGGCAACGTCTTGTGAATGGTGATCCCATTTGAATCTTGAGTGATGTATCCTCCAGAGCGTAAATCCTTCAATATTCTAGCGACCATTTCCCGAGATGCGCCAACTCGATTGGCGATATTTTGTTGAGTCAACTTTTCCGGGATCACTCGAACATCTCCTTGTTTCACCGACAAACTCAAGAAAGTCACTGCTATGCGCTGATAGACATCCATTAAACCGAGCTGTCTAATCGTTTCAGTGGCATCAATGAGCCGGGTAGAGAGGTTTTCAATCAGCGCGATAGAGAAGGCTGGAAAAGACGACAAACAATGCTTAAAATCAAACTCCTGCATGATGCCTATTTTACAGTCGGTCACCGTGACAATCGAAGCGGTTCTCTGGATAGACTTAATCAGACCTAATTCGCCAAAAAAATCGCCGGCCTTATGTATGTTAATAATAATTTCTTTACCAGAGCTATCATTGAGATAGACCTTGACCTCGCCTTCTAACAAGAAATACAAACTATGAGAATCATCGCCTTCTGTAATAATTTGGGTTTTTTTGCGAAAAATTCTAGAATGGACATGAGAAAGAACATTCTCAACCTCGCTATTTTCAAGGTAATTGAATAAATCGAAATTCGAAAGTTCAAACATGTTTATCCCCGTAGGTGACTTATTATTTCTATTAATAGTGTATTGTTGGCTAAACCGAGCATGCGAGGTTTACCCGGCAGCCCTAGTATCAACCAGTCTGTATCTATTAGCAAAAATAATCTCTTTAACAGGCTATAACAGCAATTATTCTACCAACTAACGTAATTATTACACAGTTTTTGTGCCTAGAAATTACGTTTCTCGAGTCAGATTTCACTTATACTCATAGTCCAACACCTATATTTTTGCTAGAACTACAGAAGAACAAGCTGAGAGGTATTAATTATCTTTGGATTATTAAAGTAATAACGGGTTGAGTCAGTCGATAAGAATTATCGATGGCCACTTATAGAGGCGGTGAATAGAGCACTCTATTTGTGATGCGGGGCTTTAATACGTTATTATCTACTATTCGAAGTCTGTATTTATGAGTAATTTGGAGTTTAATGGTTGCCCTAATTTGGTTCAGAACACTCTTTAACTTACTGGAAATAGGTATTTGATACAGGCCTAAATTTTTTATAGGAATTTTTTTTGCGTCGTATTGGCAGTTTTGGAATCCAAATATTTATTATTTTCTGCTCGCTGCTTTGCAATCATGCCGATGCAGCAAGTGATAAAGAGTTTGGCACCCAAAATAACATATATTTGTCCGATTGGGCCAGATTAAAACATCAGGCTGAATTGGGTGATCCTGCTGCGTTATTTGTCTTAGGGAATTTTTATTATCAGCCTCCTGAGGGCAGTGGTTTCAGGACAAATCTTAAAAAATCAGCGGAATATTACTTTAAATCAGGAATTCGAGGAAATGCCGCGGCTCAATACAATCTGGCCTTAATGCTTCACCAAGGAAAAGGGGTTAAGAAAAATACCGTTGAATCCTACGCTTGGTTTAAACTAGCTTCCGTCAATCAAAGCCCTGTGGCAAAGCATATTAATCAGTTATCTGCAAGAGTGGTGATAGCCATTGAGGCGGAAATTGATGTTGAAACTCTTTCTTTAGCAAAAAATCGTGTAGAATTTTATACCAATATCATCGATAAAAAACTTTATCGAAAAGCCCAATTCCCAGGCTAGTTAACCTCAACTCTGGATAAGAGTAGCCAGTAATCCCTTAAAGCATCCGATTAAATAAAGGCTCATCTGCCAGTTTCAGTATTTTGGCGACTATCAAGGCAAGTTTGTGGGTTAATAACGAGTGATTGAAAGCAAAATTAACCCGGAGAGTCGCTAAAAGACTGATGCTGGATGGCTGCTCTTATCCGGAGTTGAGGTTAATTAATGCTTTTGTCTGAACTGAAACAAGCTGTTAATGACTGAACCGATCGCGACAATAATGGCACCGCCGATAAAAAGTTGCTGCATCAGCAGTGTACCCATAAAAGCAACAGTCATAAAAAAATTGGCCGTTGCAGTCAAAATCACAATAAAGCCTACCAGATAAAAGTACCGCGCCAGTTTCGGGATCTTTTTGAATATTATTTTCATACTTTCACTGATCCCAAACTAAAATCGACCCCCGCAGAAGAGATCTGCAGTGTTTCATATTGTTGATGTTTAATAACAGTCGCTTGCTCAATTAATCGATAATAACAACTGCGACTAAACGATGCGTATAAGTTTCTTCTTACTTGAATGATCGGCAAAGACAGTCCTTGAAACTGTGAAACGCTTAGTTGTTTTGGGCTATTAAGTCGGATTTGGTTATTACAATTATCGAGCATCAAATAACAATCCTGGCCGGAATCTTGATAAATTTCGAAATCAACAATAACAAATGGTTGCCATTCAACCTGAATCGCCAGTTTTTCCACCGGTGTAATCAAGAAATATTGGTCTTTTTGCTTTATCAGAACGCGAGAAAAAAGCACTGAAAGTCGTTTTCGGTTGATCGGTTTACCGTTATGCAGCCATTCGCCATTCGCTTTGATGATTATGTCGATGTCACCGCAGAATTCAGGGTTCCATTGCTCAACCGGTGGCAGGTGATCATCGGATGAAAAATCTGCCAGCGAGTTTAGAATGTGATTGCTTGAATTCACCGTTGGCCCTTTTGGATCCAAAACTTATAAGGAATTTGATCAATGTCCTTTTTTATCAATACATGGTCCATAAATTCACAAAACGTAGGAATATCCCGTTTGGTCGAAGGATCATCGGCGATGACTTTAAGTATCTCGCCAGGCGCCATCGCGCGGATTGATTTACGGATCATCATCACCGGCTCAGGGCATCTTAAACCTTCCGCTTCTAGCAGGTATTCGGTGATTGGCCGGTTATTATTCATTGGTTTTGAATGCTATCGACCAGAACGATTATTGTATCTTTGGTTAGGACGTTTGTTGGGGCGACCACGGTGGTGACGGTGGTTTTTTTCTGGTATTGTGATATCAGGCAGCAGCGAAGTGTCGACTTCTGCAGTTGGGATGGTATGATCAATATAGGCTTCGATAGCCGGTAAATTAAATGCGTTGTCCTCGCAAGCAAACGAAATTGCTACGCCGCTGGCACCTGCGCGAGCAGTTCTTCCGATACGATGGACATAATCTTCAGCGTCGTCCGGCAAATCAAAATTAAATACGTGGCTAACGGCTTCAATGTGTAAGCCTCTGGCAGCTACATCGGTGGCAATCAAAATTTCGATTTTTCCAGACTTTAATTCATCTAGCAAGCGCATTCTTTTTTTCTGCTGAACATCACCGGTCAATAATCCGGCATTAAAACCATTGCTTTTTAAACACAACCAGACTTGTTCTGCCTGGCGTTTGGTATTGGTAAAAACAATCGATTTAGTCGGTTGTTGTTGTTGCATAACACCAATCAGTAGCGCCAGTTTTTCAGTATTGCTTGGATAGTAAAGGCGTTCTTCGATGTGATCGGCGGTGATTTCGTCTGGCTCCACATGAATATGTTCCGGTGAATTCATGTGCTCATAGGCCAATTCTTTTACTCGATTCGATAAAGTGGCGGAAAATAGCATGTTGAGTCGTTCACTGGGTTTGGGCATTCGTTTAAAGAAATATCGGATATCGTCAATGAATCCTAGGTCAAACATTCGATCGGCTTCATCCAATACCACACAGTCGAGGGCATAAAAACTGAACACCCGTTGTTTAAAATAATCCAATAGACGACCGGTAGTGCCGATTAAAACATCAACTCCCGCGGTAATCGCTTCTTTTTGTTTCACATAGTCCGCGCCACCAAATGCGACTTCGACTTTGAGATCGGTAAATTCTGCCAGGGTCTTGGCATCTTCATAAATTTGAATGACCAGTTCTCGAGTGGGCGCGATAATAAAAGCTCGCGGTTCATTGGGGCGGCGTCCATCCACTTCAGGCAATACCAACAATTCATTTAATACCGCCAAAAGGAAAGCATTGGTTTTTCCGGTGCCGGTTTGTGCCTGTCCTGCAACATCTTGAGATTTCAGTAAAAGTGGGATCGCTTGAGCCTGAATTGGAGTTGCATATTCATAATTTAGTTTTTTTAACGATTTTAGCAAGTCAGGGTGTAACCCCATGGACTCAAACTTAGTCTGTGATAAATGGGTGACCATATGTGGTTTTCTACCTTAGGCGGCGTAGTTAGGTATACGCTTCGGTTTGTTGTCAAAATACAAGACTTTTTGCCTTCTCAGGTTGCAACTTGTGCGTTCAAGCGGCAAAATAGGGCGAATATGCAAGTTTTGTGAAGAAAAGCAAATAGTAGCATTAATGTGGCTATACCGAAACTATGAGAGGCTCTTAGCTAGATTTCTAATGTGGTGTTAGTCTAAATCATAAAATTAAACCATTCACAGCGTACAACAGTAACGGTTCAACGGGTTACTAAACTTTTTATTGATCGGAGAGAAAACACAATGAGCGAGCAAGTTATTCATTTAACTGACGACAGTTTTGAAGCAGAAGTTTTAAAGTCAGATATTCCAGTATTGGTCGACTTTTGGGCAGAATGGTGCGGGCCTTGTAAAATGATTGCCCCCATTTTGGATGAACTTGCCACCGAATATGCAGGCAAAATCAAGGTTGCCAAATTGAACATTGATGAAAATCAGGCAACGGCTCCCCAGTACGGTGTACGTGGTATTCCGACCTTAATTTTGGTCAAGAATGGCAACGTAGAAGCACAGCAAGTCGGTGCGGTGAGTAAGTCTCAATTAGCGGCGTTTATCGACAGTAATATTTGATTCCCCACCGGTGATAACACCATTGACCCGGTCTATACCCGTGCTACCTCAAAATGCAGATTCCAGCAAGGCTATAAGCTACCATATTTGAGGCATGGAATTTTAGGGTTAGTCATTTATGTCCAAGGATGGACTGTATGCAGGAAATGCAAGGAGCGATTTCCTGTCTAACTCAAAATTTCATAACGTAGAAGATGGTGGCTTATAGTCTCGCCTAAGAGCGCCTACTTTTGGTGCCCTTCGGGTGCTCAGCTAAAAAGCCTGCACCGTGTTACAACTGTTGGTAAGGACTAGCCAAAGCTGGCCCCGCGAGCGGAGCGAGTGCTTTGGGTCTTGCCTTCGAGT
>CAZOBX010000314.1:0-6368 GCA_964578045.1 uncultured Kangiella sp.
ATTTTTTGACTGATTCGTTTATTTGTTCAGGCAAACCAGCGGCTTTTGTTCCCTCACGTCTGGAATAAGAAAAGGTGTGTACATGACCAAATTTGGCTCGCTTGACCATTAGCAACGAATCGTCAAAATCCTCTTGCGTTTCACCGGGGAACCCAACAATAATATCGCTAGTGATATTGAAACCTGGAACCACACTTCGGGCCTTTTGTAGCGTTAATAAAAAAGTGTCAGACTTACAACGCCTCGACATTTTCCTCAAAATTTTATCGCTGCCGCTTTGGATCGGCAAGTGCATATGGGGCATCAGCCGGAGGTCATTAAACAGTTCAAAGAAAGCATCCGACAATTCCCACGGTTCCACTGATGCGAATCGAATTCTAGGAATGTCGGTCCGTTCTAGCACGGCGACAACCAGTTCATACAAATTGGTATTAAGATCGGTACCGTATCCGCCGACGTGCACTCCAGTTATCACAATCTCCTGCACACCTTGTTGGCACAATTGGTTAATTTCCGCAACAATATCTGCAATACTTCGCGAAACTTCTTCACCACGCGCGATGGTCACAATGCAGTAAGTGCAGCGATAACGACATCCATCCTGGATCTTGATAAACGCCCTTTCGCGGTTGCGGATAAAAAGAGCTGACTCTTCCGGCTCCGTCGCGGCATAGGGCATAGATTGCCACTCCAATAGTTCTTTTG
Source organism: uncultured Kangiella sp. (assembly GCA_964578045.1). GTDB lineage: Bacteria > Pseudomonadota > Gammaproteobacteria > Enterobacterales > Kangiellaceae. The sequence goes on from CAZOBX010000314.1 coordinate 706, forward strand.
CTTTTTGCGGTAATAAGTTTTTGTGTTGATTACTGACGATCAAATCAACACCGAGCAAAGATTCAGCTTCAGTTTTTTCTAATGAGGCATAACAGCCGGTCACTACGATTTTTGCGGTTGGATTTTTTCGGTGAAAACGACGTATGGCCTGACGGGATTTTCTGGCTGCTTCACCCGTTACTGCGCAAGTATTAATGACAATAAGGTTCGCTTCCAATGGCTCGCCAATAACAGAAATCCCATATTCATGAAAATCTTTTGCCCAGGTTTGTAGCTCCGCTTCATTCAGTCGGCAACCTAAGGAGGTTAAATATACATTCATAACAATTGACTAGATCTATTCTTGATAATTTCACTAAAAAACTAAAAACCGTTTTACCGATCACCGGCGTTTCGGTATCCAGGCCCATTCCATTTGGCAATTTACTGGTTCAATGCCGGCATCATCGAAGACCGTGCACTCAATAAGTATTGAACCTTTTTCATCACGATGCAATGATTCAATTTGCTCTTTGGTTAAACTTGCTTCAGCGACTAACGCACCACTGGTTCGTTGCAAATAGTCGATATGCATTGTTTTTAACAGGGGAACTTTGTTGTCAGGAATATGCATGCCAAGCGCCATGCCAGTGGCCGTTTCAGCAACCAACGCGGAAGCTGCAGCGTGGATTGTACCGATATGGTTTCGGACTTTTTTACGGTTAGCTAATCTAAATACAGCCTTTTCCGCAGATAAATGTTTGCATCGAACATCTGCGGTTCCGACGAACTTTACTGTGGCTCCCAGTACGTAACTGAGTAAACGGTAACGTAACCACTCCGGTTTTTTTTGCAGCTTGTCGACGATTTTTGCCAGTTGGTTTTTCATTTGATAGAGTTGCTCTTATAAATTTTTTTTGTTTTATCCTATCGGATATATGGAGCTGCGAATCTTCAATCTGTCAAAGTCGATCTGATTGATGGGTCGCCTTAAAACGCCTACTTTTGGCATCACCCATGCTACAAACAATTAACGACGGTACGTCCAAAGCGTTTTCGATTCAACAATTCTTCAAACACCGGAGATACGTCTTGCAATTTAACCTCATCCGTTAATATTTTATCAAGATGCTGCGGCTTAAAATCATCTCCTAATCTTTTCCAAATATCTCTGCGTAGTGGCATAGGGCAATTAGTTGAACTCACGCCGAGCAAACTCACACCTCGTAAAATCATTGGAAAAACAGTGGCTTCAAATTCGTGTGTATCCGCAAGACCAATACTGGCGATATTTCCCCACAAATTTGTATGGGCCATAATCTGACTGAGTAATTTGCCGCCAACACTATCAACCGCCCCACCAAAAACGCCTTTATCTAAAGGGCGATCGCTTAAATTTAAATCTTTTGCAGAGCATACTTTGGTTGCGCCAAGGGATTTAAGATAATTATCGAACTCTCGCCGGCCACTGACAGCGATAGTTTCATAACCTAACCCTGACAACATACTAACCGCATTCGATCCGACTCCGCCACTTGCGCCTGTAACAACAATCGGTCCTTTATCAGGAGACTGACCATTTTCTAACATTCGGTGAATAGCCAAACCGGCAGTAAATCCCGCGGTACCTAATATCATACAATCTTTCATTGTGAGTCCGTCAGGAATTGGTATAAGCCAATCTGCCGGGACACGGGCATATTGTGCCAAACCGCCATCATGAATTTCACCGAGACCGCAACCATTTACTAATATTTGCTGGCCAGTCTCAAAACGATCATCGGATGAAGATTCAATCACACCGGCAAAATCGATCCCGGCATTCAGAGGAAATCGTTTTAAAATAGCGCCTTTGCCGGTCGCAGCTAACGCATCTTTGTAGTTAACCCCCGAATAATGCACCCGCACTACCACCTCACCATCGCTTAAATCTTGCATGCTCAATTGCTCAAGGCGGTGGCTAACCTTGTTATTTTCAGATTCATTTTTATAGATACGACAGGCTAAAAAGGTCACTTTGTCTACTCATTGACTGGTTTTGCTCTATTGTAACCGAAAAGTACAATAAACAGAGCAATATAGTCCTTTTTATGTCAACTTTAGTTCACTAGTTCTATTTGCTCATCCCGCCAAATTTAAGCGTGAAAGCCGCAATAATTATTTTTTTGCCTGTTAAGTTATTGATATTGAGTCTGTTCACTAAAAGTAAGCTTGTGTTAGATAGACTAAAAGGTTATAAAAGGCGGCTATCGGGTCATACAAAGTCTAAAAGACAATTAATAATAAACCCCGAATGAATATTAATAATTATAAACAGGAGTAAATTCTTAATGTCGACAGATATTCCAAAAGGCGATTTCTTAGGCCACCCGAAAGCCCTGTGGATGCTTTTCTCTTCCGAATTTTGGGAAAGATTCAGTTTTTATGGTATGCGGGCAATTTTAGGGCCTTATGTTGCGCTAACCTTTTTCGAGCATCTCGGAGACAAGGCAGATGCTGAGGCAAGTTTAACTTACGGAGGTTACACATCGATGGTCTATATGACCGGTATTCTCGGTGGGTATGTTGCAGACAAAGTGCTCGGATATCAACGCTCAATTATGTTGGGTGGTTCCTTAATGGCCGTCGGGCTATTCGTTCTACTTTCACCGACAATGTCCGGTTTTTTATTCGGCTTAGCGTTAATTGTTGTCGGAAATGGTCTATTTAAGCCCAATATTTCAACCATGGTCGGTAAGCTTTATACGCCTGAAGATCCAAGACGTGACTCTGGATTTACCATCTTTTATATGGGCATCAATGCCGGTGCGCTGCTTGCCCCGTTAATCTGTGGCGTTTGGCTTGGGGCTCTTTATGGCTTCAAGTGGGGATTTTTAGCCGCCGGTGTTGGCATGTTGTTTGGTATTTTTGTCTTCCATTTAATGAGACACTTGTTAGGTGATGTTGGCAAACCAATCGAAGGTAAAAATCAAAAAAAATCGCTCTTGCAAGTATTAATTGCAGCCCTCGTTTTGACTGTGCCAGTCTATATATTGTTGAGTCAAAGCGAAATTCTAGGTTATATCCTGTCGATTATGATGTTAGGTCTTTGTGCCTATTTTGTGTACAGCGGTGTTAAGAGTGGTTCTAAAGTCCAACTGCAACGATACATTGCAATGTTGATTCTTTTTGTCGCGAACATGGCGTTTTGGGCCTTGTTTGAACAGGCGGGTTCCTCGTTAAACTTTTTTGCTAGAGATTTTGTAACCTTACCCGATTGGATGAATTTCACCGTCTTTCAATCCGCTAACCCCGTATTCATCATCCTGCTGGCACCAGTATTTGCGTGGATGTGGCCAAAATTAGAAAATTGGAAAATGAACCCCTCTATACCTAGAAAGTTCGCTTTTGGGTTGCTGGGAGCAGGTCTTGGTTTCTACGTTTTGGTTTTCGCAATTCAAAACATGTTGAGTGAAGGCGGTACGGTGCCTTGGGAAATGCTTGCCTTGTGCTATCTGATCCATACAATGGGCGAGCTTTGCCTGTCGCCAATTGGTCTATCTATGGTAACTAAATTAGCAAAACCTGAAGAAACAGGGTTGGCGATGGGTGGCTGGTTCCTTTCAATTGCCACAGCATTGTTTATTGCCGGTCGAATCGCTGCGGTCGCTGCTAGCGGCGGCGGTGGGGAGCATGCAAGCTCTGCCGGGTCAATCGAGGGGTATTTCACCGTTTTTGAACAGCTATTTTATGGCGGTTTAATCTTTGCGGCATTCTTCTTTTTGGTTGCCCCCTATATTAACAAGCTAATGCACGGTGTTAAATAAACCGTTTTGCAGTTTAACAAAAACAAATAAACCGGCTTAGGCCGGTTTTTTGTTTTTGGTCTATACTTGCATGAGGATGTTCGACTTTAAAAGAGATAGCAATGAGTAAAATACAGGATATTATGACAAAAAACCCCATCTGCTTATCCGAACATGCCAATGTCCACAGAGCCAGAATGTTGATGGCAGAAAAATCAATCCGGCATATTCCAATCAAAAATATCGATAACGGCCAATTAATTGGCATGTTGAGTCAAAAAGCCGTGTTATCCAATGCGATAAAAATTATCAATCAACGAGGATTAGAAAAACTTGAGCACGAGGAAAAATCAATGGAAATCGCAGCCATTATGGAAACGTCTCCGGCAACCTTTGATGTCAGCGATAATTTGATAGACGTCGCTAACAACCTTTTACAACAAAAAAGTGGTTGTGTAGCGATTCTGGAATCAAAAAAATTAGTCGGAGTAATAACCTCCAATGATTTTGTAAAACTGACCGTGAAGCAGCTAGGTGATACTAATGGTTAGTCATGTCTACTGCCTCGGCAGTCGAATATTTTCCATCGAACTCACACAATTACTCCGCCAGGGATTAATGTCTAACCCTCCCCTTCGCGTGTATCGAGCGTAAACCGTTAATTCTATTGGCTGACAATATCTCATCAGATCGCTAAAAATTCTTTCTACACACTGCTCATGAAATTCGTTGTGCGTTCTAAATGAAACCAGGTACTTTAACAGCGACGAGTGGCTGATCTTTACGCCTTTGTATTGGATGATGATCGAAGCCCAATCTGGTTGATTGGTAATTAAGCAATTACTCTTTAAAAGATGGGAACAAAGATTTTCAGAAACAATTTCATTTGATTCTAACGCTAATAGCGAAGCGTCATAGTCGTATTGCTCCACTTCAACATCAATCGAATCGATACAATTAGCGTTAAAGTTTTGGATAGAGTGAGCAACTTTAGCATCAGCCGTCCTTAAAGTAACCTCAATATCGCATCCGGCAGACACGCTCAAGTCCTTAACGATAATTTCCTGAACAGATAACATGTTAACAAAGATTGTTTGATTAAGTGAATTAAGATAAAGTTTGAGAGATTTAGATTCTACGATATTAGGGCTATTCGCAGGGAATCGAAATTCACCAATTGCAACCTGGGGTAGTCCTTTGGAATTTAGCCAGCTGATCTCATAAGCATTCCAGATATCTTCACCGGAAAATGGCATTTCACCAGATAAACCTAATTCAAGGCGCTTTTCCTGGCGAGTAATCGGAAATAACAAAGATGCCTGGTAGTCCGTTGAATAGTCGACACTTCTTCCCAAAGGACTCTTAGCACTACTGGTTTTATTAGTGGACATTGCTAAAGCTTGGAGGGCGCCGACGGCATTGGAAAAGGGGTAACAACAGAGCCTGCTGCGTCGCTTATTTTAGCAGTGCCCTGTTTTTCGACTTCATCGATACGAATAACCGAATGCATTGGAATTTGAGTCCGTTTGACACCGCCAAATTCCGATTTTAATTTTTCTTCACTGGGATCGACCACAACACTTGAGCGATTATTAAATAGCAGTTGCTCAACACACACAAAACCATACAAATCTCCTTGATAGACACTTTTGGCATAGATCTCATAGGTTTTTCCGCCATTAATAAATACCACGCGGAAAACAGGTTGGTCACTCATATAAAATATTCTCAATGTTAGTCATTCTATTAACAGGGTCAAATTAACCCGATGAAATCTGTCATAGTCAGTAGGAAATACGTGGAAATCCCTAAATGTTTAGTACATAAGCTAAACTAATTCACTATTCTATACCCGTGATACCTCAAAATGCAGGTTCCAGTGTTCAGCTAAAATGTCTG
>CAZOBX010000315.1:0-6358 GCA_964578045.1 uncultured Kangiella sp.
TACTTATACCGTTTAATTTTTTTTGCAGGTAATGAGTGAATATTTCAGTTTTAGGATTAAAGCGATTAAGTCCAGATTTCTCGGTACCAATCCATAAATTACCATTTTTATCTTCTATTATAGCCTGGGTGAGATTTCCTGAAATTGATTGTGAATTCTCAGGATTATGTTGGTAACGTTTCGTAGTATAGCCGTCATAACGATCCAAACCATTTTTAGTGCAAAACCATAAAAATCCATGACGATCCACCAAAGTGGCTCTAACAATCTCATCGTATATTTCACCATCAACTTTAGGTTTTTCAAATCGCAGGCTGGGATAGGTGATCGCTGAGACTGAGCCGAGAGGTGTCAGCAGAATTACGAACAAGAAGGATGTAGCTATCAGTAGAAATAAGGATGTTGACTTTTTACTCATTAAGTTGCTTACCTATGGCATTTCATATTCGTTGATTCAAAATTTTGCAAATACCACTGCTTCCTGCAAAAATATAATCCCGGCCCGGGTTGTTTAACTACTCGATTAGGATGTCTTTTTGATTTCCTTGTTCAAGTCGTTCCGCTATTCGCATACTACTGACAATCAACAATAGGAGCAATTATTTAAATATTGGCCTAAAGCGGTTTAATCTAGTCGGCGTTAATAAACTGTGGTTTTAACTTACTTAGATAAATTTATTCAATTTCTTTCGCTTGTCTGTCGCATCTTAGCCAATTTGACGAATACTACTTATTCCTGATATTTATAATCCGTTGTATTATAAGACGTTATTTCATGGCTCGAATTTTGTATGTAATTTACTTATCTATTTTTTTAAGGAACTATTAATGTCAATTATCATGAATCTATTGTGGATTATTTTGGGTGGGTTGTTTGTGTTTCTAGGCTATTTTATAGCAGGTATTGCATTATGTTTGACCATCATTGGGATCCCCTGGGGGATTCAATGTTTCAAACTTTCTATACTAGCCTTATTCCCGTTCGGAGCTGAGGTGACGACTCGTTGGCCGGAGAGTACTCCCACCAGTGGGATCAACATATTATTGAACATTGTCTGGCTACTTTTTGGCGGCATTTTTATTGTATTAAATCACTTAGTCTGGGGCGTCTTTCTTTGTTTAAGTATTATCGGTATTCCTTTTGGTATTCAGCACTTTAAACTGATGAAATTAAGTTTTACCCCGTTTGGCCGCGATATTGTCGATATTTAAACCTTACCAAATAAGCCGTAATTATCCCGGCCTTTCAATCTCATATTGAGATTTAAGGGCCAGTTTTCTTTATAACAATTTCTTATGAACTAAAATTTATAGCTGTTTCGTATTATGCTCTATAATTATGATTCTCCTGCTAGTTCAGATTCCACCGAATAATACTCGCAAGGCTTTTCTCTATTTACTATGAATAATCTCGCATTATTTCTGACTTCGGCGCTAATTTGGGGTTCTACCTGGTTGATGATTACTTTTCAGCTAGGCGTTGTCACGCCACTGGTTTCAGTGGTTTATCGCTTTTCACTGGCGAGCCTTATTTTATTCGCTTATTGTTTGATTAGAAAAAAGCGTTTTAACTTTTCCAGTTACGATCAATTCCTCATTCTCATCCAGGGACTTTTATTATTTGGTTTTAATTATTGGTTAACCTACATCGGCATCAGCAAGATCAACAGTGCCTTGGCGGCGGTTCTAAGCACTAGCATTGTCTATTTTAATGTGATTTTCTCACGAATATTTCTGGGTGATAAAATCAAACTCGAAGTACTCGCTGGCGCGACCATTGGGGTGATTGGTATTGCATTGATTTTTATGCCAGAAATTAAACTGGACGGGCAGGTCGGCGGAGAGACTTCTAGCCAAACCTGGTCCGGAATCTGGCTAGTTCTGGCTGCCAGTGTTTTTGCATCCCTGGGCAATATTGTTTCGGCTAAAACTCAAAGGCGGAATGTTCCGGTGATCCAGGCAAATGCCCTGGGTATGGGTTATGCCTCAATTATGCTGGCGGTTATTGCTATCTTTAGTGGTCTGGCTTTTGATTTCGAATTGACTTTTAGCTACGTCGGTTCTTTGCTTTATCTGGCGTTGTTTGGCTCGGTGATCGCGTTCGGAGCTTTCCTGACAGTGCTGGGTAGAATTGGCCCCGACAAGGCGGGTTATATCTCATTGGTTTATCCGGTGATTGCGATAGTAATATCCACTATTTTTGAAGATTACCGTTGGACCGTTACCGGCGGCATCGGTTTTGTTATCATTCTGATTGGAAACTTTATCGCCATGGGAAAATACAAGCAGTTCTCCCTTTTTCGGCGTGGGAGAAAAGTCGATACTGCTTCCGATAAAGTCTAAATTTTTTAGTATTCGGATAGAGGCTATTCGACACTTTTACAAAAACGGCCGTGATAGCTTTCATCGAGATTGGTAATGCATTGCCAGTCGATCCTGCCGCCGCCCAAAAAAACCTCCGGTTGCAACGAAACCGTCGCATCGTCACCAAATTTTTGTGAATCCAGGCTGAGTACTATCGCGCCATCATAATCAATTTGAACGTTTTCCACGCTGTTCTGAGCAAATAGTTCGGTCCTCGATACTTGAATATCGGTTAATGATTTGGGCCAGCTGCCTTGTGCCATATAATATTCAGTGAGCATTATTTTTAACGGACTGGTGGCAGCAATAACCTTAGCAAATTCAGTTTTTCTTACTGCGTTGGAAGCAAAAATATCGCCGATACTATCCAGTAGACCTTTGTCTTTTCTTTTTGGAATAGCGATTTTTTTGCTTTTACCCCAGTTGGAAGAAGGGAGCAATTGCTCAATGAAATTGCGCTCAGAAAGCAGGTTGCTGGTGGCATTTTCAATCGCCTTTTTAATCACTCGTAGCCGAAACTTAATAACGTCTTTGTCCCAATAATCTGCAGAACCAGCGGTTGTACCTTGATAGAGTTGTTTGCCCGATGATGCATCATGTAAGGTCCAACCAAGGGTTACGGTCGCGCGTCTTTTTCTAAATTCACTAATACTAAAGTCAAATGGGTTAGATCCCGCTTGAATTTTTTTATGGTTTCGATATTGTCTTCTCAAATTTTCAACACATAAATGATAAACCAGATTTTCCAAACGAAAGCGAAGCACAACGGGATCTTCAAATCGAGCCAGATTGTTATATAGAGGTTTTTTCATCGAGCTAGACACCGAATAATTTAATCGATAGATGGAATCAACCACATAGTCGATGACATTATTGTTGCGCGGTAAAAGCGATTGATGATTTTCCTGCATTTCCAGAAAAGAGGCGGAGATAGGCGATACACAGTCACCGCCAAAATAATAAGCGGTTGTCCTTTGCTGAGGGTTGGTTAGTTGCCAAAAATTATCCGGACGAACAACGACGATATGTCGCTGATTATTCTGCTGCGAATTGTTAATACCTTGACTAGTTTTAACCGGATTGAACGCCTTATCATGGTCGGCGTCGACAGATTCTACTGAGTCTGTATTTTCAGGCTTTTTCTCTGAATAATGAATTTTGCCATTTTTGTCCTTCCACTTGTATATTTCGCCTGATAATAGCTGACCAGTCGAGAATAAACTCAAGAGGAACATTAACCAGTAAATCGTACTTTTCATAACAACCAATACCTTAGAATCTGTGGTCTGACTTAGAAAAAAAACTATTTAGCGTATCCTTATTTTGAACCAATAAGCTCAATGGATTACAGCGGAAAGCCTGTTATCGTGCCTTGCGCAATGCTATCAGCTTATTATTGCAAAGGCTATTGTTGTGGTTGCTAGAAGGATCCAGAAATTAAAACCAACTTTTTCTGAATGTTAACGTATTAAAGGATAACAATAGTAAAATGAATAAAGATTCGGCTTGCGGAGAATAATTACATATCAATGATTGATGAAAAAGAACTAATGCTCAAAGTGAGAGATGGCCAGTTAGGATGTTTATCAAAACTATTTGAGAACAATCGAACCGCATTATACAACTTTTTCTTGAGAATGGGGATTAACCGGGCCCTAAGCGAGGATTTAGTGCAGGAGACGTTTATGCGTGTATTGGCCTATCGCAGTACTTACAAGGCACAGAGCAGCTTTAAGGCCTGGTTATATCGAATCGCCAGAAACGCTGTATCGGACCATTTTAGAAAAATGGCCAACCACGATATCCATGATGTTTTTGACGAGGAATCTGCCCGCAGTGAATTGACCTTGGTTGAGAGTTTAGAGCAGGAATCAAAACAAAGCCTGTTTGATAAAGCCTTGTCTAATTTGCCGGCAGAACAAAGAGAGATCATTATTTTGAGTCGTTTTCAACAACTCAATTATGATGAAATTGCCGAAATGCTCGAATGTAATATCAATACGCTCAAAACGCGGATGCAAGTTGCTATCACTAAATTAAGAGAAAAATACCAGCTTTTAAGCGGCGAGGTTGCCTTATGAATCATCAAACTATTATCGCAAAAAAAATCGAATTTCTAAATGGTCATTCAGGCGAAGACATTAGTCCAGAGATGCAAGCTATTGTCAATGCCGATCAACAGTTGCGAGATGAGTTAGCCTTTATCGAGTCAATCTGGAGCAATAACCTTGTATTGCAAGACCAGCAACCATCTTCAAATATGGATGCCCGTTTTTACCAGATGCTAAGTCAGGCACAACACTCGCAATCTGAAGGTAGCAGGTCTTCAAAGGCTCGCACACAAAGTCATAGTTTGCTAGAACGAATAAGAGGGTTATTTGCCGCCCAGCCGGTCGCACAATTTGCGTTGCTGACCATATTGTTTATGGGGGGGTGGATCGCCAAAGATTTTTCGTCCCAAAATCCTGTCAATGCGACCGCTATACTGGAAAAGCAAGTCGAATCGCTCAACGTTATGGTCGCGCTTTCGATGCTGCAAAACCATTCGACAACAGAGCGTTTAGCCGGGGTTTCTTATGCCAATAATAGCCAATTAGATAACAGTAAAATTACCGATGTTCTATTTGAGATATTAAATCAAGATCGCTCCAATGCAGTACGACTTGCGGTCATTGATGTCTTGTCCAAACAGGCGGAAAAATCACGGGTTCGCTCACAATTAGTGGAAAGTTTAAATGAAAGACAAAGCGCCATGGTGCAAGTATCAATCGCCCGGTTGCTTTTAAATAGTCATACCCGGCTCAATCAAAGTGAACTCCTGGGTTTGCTAAATAATAAAGAGTTGAACCAAGAGGTGATCGATTACTTGCAGCAATACAACCAACAACAACCAAACATATAACCAACAGATTAGATTTTTTACAGAGATACAATATTTGCAGTACCTATTAAATTAACGAGGAATTTAGAATGAAACATTACTTACTTGCTTTTGCGACACTATTAGTTATTAGCGGTAATCTGGTCGCCAAAGAACGAGTTTATGAACGCTCAATTACTTTATCTAATCCAGGTAAACTCGCTGATATTGAAATCATGCTAATGAACGGCGCGATCTCGGTAGAAGGATATAAAGGTGATACGATAAAACTGGTCGCGCGGGTTAAGATATTAGATAAAGTGAATAAAGAAAAACAACACTCAGAAACCAAACTAAAAAAAGGTGATCCTAGAAACGGATTAACAAAAGTTTCCAACACAGGATTGCAACTAGAAATCGAAAAACACGGTAATTCTATTACAATCGGTTCTATTGGTAAAAAACAATACGTCGAATTGGAATTAAAAGTTCCATTCAAAAGTAACCTTGAATTGCAACTACATAGAGGTGGAGATATTATCGTGAGCGATATACGAGGCAGTCTTGACCTACAAAACCTACGGGGGGCAATTAAGGCCACTGGTATTGTGGGACCAATCGTTGCAGAAAGTGTTCGCCAAGATGTGGTAGTCGTTTTTAAAGAATTTAATACGGAAAAACCCTCTTCTTTAAATGCTCATCGCGGCAATGTCGACATAAGTTTACCTAAAAAGAGCAAGGTGCTAATTGAAATTAAAAGCTATCAAGGTGAAATTTATTCTGGGATCGCCAGCAAATTTGAAAGTATCGAAATGGTCGAAGATGGGGACCCAAAGAGTGAACATCATGTTACCGTTATTGGCGGGGCAATGGCCGCTTCGTTAAATGGCGGCACTCAAAAATTATTGATCAATACTTTTAGGGGGGACGTATTTGTTCGGAGTCATTAGTTCAAGTTACACAGACTTGAACTGACAGTTTAGAATAGCTCTCCGGTTGATGAGATGCCACTTAAGGAGGCGGGTTTGAGTGGCTTTAATGTTCGAATAGCGGACGTTCGAATTAACATCTTAAAATTTTTAAAAGCGGTTTCGCAACGCTTCGCTTTCTTGCGAGTTCCTTTTGTCCAAAGCC
>CAZOBX010000316.1:0-6305 GCA_964578045.1 uncultured Kangiella sp.
GTTTTCTTATGTTGATTCATGTAGCCGCCAAGACTTTGTATGGCATCTATTCCCCTGATAGCGCCCCCCATAAAAACAATATTTTGGAACGGTATGTAAGCGTGATTTTTTAACACTTCTCCGATAACAATGGCGCCCATGCTATGCCCAACTAAGCTAATTTCATAGTCTCCAAGTGAGCAGGGTTCAGTAATACCAAAGTCTTTCCGACAAAGTGATACTGCAAGCTTTTGTAAGAAAACTGACAACGCCCCCGAACACATTTCATATTCAAACCTGTTGGCCTGATTGGTACCAGATATTAGTGTCTTTTCATAAGTAAGACGGGCCATGCAAGAATTTTGTAGATCTCCGTTCTTAAGGTGATCCTGATAGTACTTAAGATAACTTGGAGTCTCTAAACTAACACTCTTATCCAATCGACAGTCGTGGGTAAATTCACAGGTTTTAAATAACATAGTTCTAGCTCTTCGGTTCATTACATCCCAAGAAGGTTTACCGAAAGAATAGGTAAACGGAGTGGTTATTAACTTGGGGGCTGCTGTGGCCCACCAGTAAACGGAACTACCAATGGCTTCAAACCAAGATCTATCAACAGACCCCGGGCAATCAATATTGCCCAGAAAATTATTTGGGTCGAATTCACAAAGTTTTTCATCCTCTCTTAATGCCGAGTCACGATATGAAAGTTCACCTTGCTCCAGCCAGGCAACAGGCGCAATTGCTATACCACTTAGAAAGTCGCTAATTAAATAGATGGGGGCCGTTGCAAAAGCCCAATCGGTCTCCTCGCCATCTCTTATTTTGGTTAAATGAGCGCCGTATGAAGACAGACCGCCAGACCGCCAATTAATAAAAACAGGATAGATATCATCATTAAGTATTTTCTTGAAATCCCTCTCGACTCTATGCAGTGAGCCTTCCGACGTATTCAATCCACCATGAATAAAAATCATTATTTTTTTCTTTTTACCTTTCCACTGGTGAACCTTGATGCCGTTGATAATTTCATTAATATGGTTATCGTACTCTTGCGACAGTGAATTCAATAACTTTTGGTCGTCCAGTTCATCGATCAGATAGGTATAAGTGCCCGGCGTAGCCGGATAGACATTTCCATCTTCGGCCACATTGATCATATGATTCTTAGTTTCTTTAGTGATCTTGCCGGTATAACTAGACGCGCAAGCGGTTAGACACAGTGACATTAGAGCAATCGTCATATTTTTTATATTCATAATTTGAACCCTCTAAAAAGTGTTACACAGGTACGCACCGAAAAGTCACCTACCCGCCAAACCGCTCTTTCTCACAGATTTTTTGTTATATTGAAAGCTCCAAATAGATTTTACATACCAAATCTACGATAATTTATACCAGTTAATTAGTTTTGCAAACAGGGATAGCTGTCTTTTAAACGGCCCCCATAAGCACTTTATTATTCCATTGTACGACGGTAGGATGGTCATTAATCGTTTCCCATTGTTTGAGATAAGAATTTGTCAAACCTAAAATAAATGGCATACAAGTTCTTAAAGTTACAATCAATTTTAAATTTTAGTCCGCTAACAGTGCGAGACTATATTTAAACACCTAAAACGCTTTTAATATAATTTGCGATCGGTTTAACAACATCTTTGTCCGTCCAATATTCTCCATGACTTGCAGGGTTCCAACCAGTTAAGAAACCACCAACGCTGACCTTTTCATCTTTAATCCAATCAACGTCGAAGAAATCAGACAAGTTTTTTATCGGAAATCCAAGAACATCATGAGCGTCGAAATAGTTGTGCCAATTAAATTCAGTATTCGGACGGTCAAATAACTTTGGATCATCTAAACCGGCTCTGAATATCGGAATATTACAGCCAGTAGTAATAAACTTCACACACGAACTCAAACGACGAAACTCATTTTGTTGATCCGATATGTTCGGGTCTGGAACTTCAAAAAAACGCTGCCTGGTCCTGGCATCCCAAATATAATTGGAAACCTGTTCGCATCCCAGAGAATGAGCAATCACAATTACAGGTCCAGAGTCATTATCTAATGCTGCATATGCGTTATCAAATGCACTGGCAATTCTCTGATGGACATCAAGATATAGCTTCTTATCGTTCCTTAAGCTATGTTCTATTGAAGCTGCATCAGCAAATGAAAACAGCATGAATTTTCTTAGAAAGTCCCACTTGAGATTGTATTGATCGTCGATTTCGTTCCAGTAATCTTCTTGATTGCCCTGCAACAAGTCTTGATAAAAAACGCTTTCCAGGTGAACTTCTGCATTCCACAAGTTTTTACCTACATATTTTCTTAATTTCTTTTTCAAACTCATATAATAATCACGATTGGTATCTCCCATTCCATGAATGGTAATAATTGCTACACTTTTGGACATTATGTTCTCCATGTTTGGCTTTATTTATAAGTTATCTAATCGATAGAGTATGATTAACGCGGTTAATTCCTATCGAGCTACTTCTATGACGCTATAAAAAATCAGTGTAATAAAACCTCGCGGGTTATCGTTACACCCAGTTTTACAAGGTCTTCATATACTCGATAAGTTGCTTACGTTCATCAGACCTAAAATTTCTGAATTTATTGTTATCTCCTCGTGTTTGCGTATAATTTTGTCCTGTATGCCCATCTTTTGAATTCCCAGGAATCGCATTGCCCTGTCCATCTAGCGTATTAAATTTGCATGAATCTATTCCTTGTTCGGATAGATACCCCACTTTATCAGCATCAAAATCCAGACTACAAACGTAGAAAGATTCTCTTCGATCTTTGTCGGGTAGCAACAGTTGTTCTAAGTTTGGTACAGAACCATTATGCAGATAAGGTGCCGTTGCCCAGATCCCATTAAGCGGTCTTGCTTTATACGCCATAACAAATGGATCTTTTTCATCCTGAGGGTGATAACCCGTTAATTTATCTAAATAAGCTTGCGTCGGTCGCGATCCCCCCGTCGCTATTTTTTTATTGATAATTTCCTTTACTACTGCTCCTAGAAGTTTACCTCGGAGAACTTTATCGTTCTTCTTTTCGTCACTATCGAGATAATCGCGTAAGTCTCCGGGGTCTACCTTTAACGGACCACCGAGGTCGACGAAATTCAACGCCATTAACTTATCTGTACCAATATCTCCGAGTGCAATCATTTTTATTTCAATAAATTGTTTATCTAATTCGTTAGGAACAGTCATTGGGAAGTGTCCAGCTTCGTCCCTAATGCTGTGACACATGACACAATTTTTTGTATATAATATTTTGCCTTTACTCGCCAAAGATTCGTTAATAACGGGCAGCGGCGACCCCCAGTTAGGAGAATCCAACTTGCCTATCAGAGTCTCTAATTCATAAAGATTGTCCAATTTGGCAGAAGAGTCAAAACGTTCCGTCTTATTAGAGGTGTTTAGAATCGTATGACCAAAAACACCGGTTACTTCACCAATGTTGCGTGCAATATGATTAGCAACAGAGCCGTTCCATTGTACCCATCTGAGCTGAGACGTATTCCACAAAACGGGATAACTCACCGGAGCGTTGGCCGGTCTGGCATTGGTCTTGATACCGGTAAGAGTAGAAGTTACGCGATTTAGGATTGCACCAAAGGCATCAAGTCGCCAAAAACCATAAGGTGTTGACCCACTGTAATTGTTCTCAATATAGGTATTCATACTAATTAGAAAACCATCAACTTCTGTTTTTACGCGTTGCTTCTCTTTTTCATTGTATTTACCTTTGCCTAGTATGTTTTTTGTAAAGCGGGTTAACTTTTTCTCATCGACAGATGTTGCTTTTAGCGCCTCTGTTAATTCTATAATAAACCACTGAAAATCCGTCCAGGGAGACCCTCCATCAATAATAAATGTTTGGTTGTTATAACGCATCTCAGAGGTATGACAGGCGGCGCAAGTAAATCCCATCCATTCTTGATAGTCTCGATGGAGATCCGGTGAGTCTGAATCCCGAGGAAGAAAAGGTGCCGCATTAACATCCTTAACAAATCCAATAGGTAGACCATCAGGGTTAATATCCGCTAACTTTTGTTGGGGAATGAACCCAAATTTTTTAATGTTCTCATTGTCGCGAAATCGATTGCTATTGTCCTTTTGTTCCAACGCCAAAAACCAGGAATACGGGATTAACTGTGACCCCTGTGAAGTATTATAAAAAAATATTTTATCCTCATCATTCCAACCTTGTTCAAAGGTAACAATTTTTTGCATTTCAGCATCGATTTTTATAACCAAACTATTTGGATTGTCTGATTTTATATCTTCGATAGTCTTGTCTTTACCCTTATTACAAGCATTTAAGGAAAGAGCTGCAACCATGATAATTATCGGTATGTTTCTTTTACGTTCAAATATTTTCATTTTGTATCACTCCGATTGAAATAATAGTACTTTGTATTCTATTGCAACTTGCACCTTACTAGTTATCATGAAATTATGACTAAAACAAAGCTCGGCTAAATTGGTATTCAAATAGCATATTGATCACAATATTTGTGGCTATCAGTCTTAAGTTTCGCGATGTTTTGCAGACGCAATGTAAACATTCTTTCGTAGTCGATTTATACTACCCAGAGGTTTATGCGACGCCAACGTATGCCATGGCGTAAAGACCAGTTTTTCACAGTCACTTTTATTTTGCTCTGTTGCAATATCTGGCTGAGGTGTAGGAATCGTGACCCTGGCAACAGCCACAAATGGAAACTCATCCGTATTCCAACTAGTTGTTGCGTCTTCAATATCCAGACCAGTTTCATTTCGATCGCGAATTTGAACCATGAAATCAAAGCTGACATCATTGTCTTTTTCCATGCGACTAATCAGGGCCTTGGCTAGATAGTTCTCAGAAATATCCTTCGGAAACAATTGAGGTTGTTCTCCACCGCATGGAATGACAGAAAATTTCATCACCTTGTTCGCGCCAAAAAGGAATGGTGCTGCCCCGAAATACTGCACCCCTAACGGATTGGCGACTGGTTTAGATTTTATTTCCTGTACTACAGCAAAAGACTGCTTGGTTCTGTCAACTAAGTCTTGCGGAAAACCAGGTACCGCGAGCGGCGCAAAAAATTTAGCAGGGTCATCATCGTTTTCATGTATGACTTTAGTTAATCGCAGGTAATCTTCTACATTAGCAAATGCAAACGCAGGGGTGTTTATCATCAAAAAATCTTGGTTTCTGGCGCCGTCGTCATCCAGCAAAATCTCTTCTTCACCAGTAACAGCCAAAACTTTAATTGCCATACCTCGGCTGCCGTGACTAAATCCATCCAAATCGGCGGCAACTCGAGCTGAAGCATTTGAAAAACGAATCCGAGCTTCATATTCTTTTCCTGGTTCTGAAAAAAGACCTATTTGAAGAGCTTCAGGAATATCTTCATTTATCTTGAACTTGGCCTTGACACAACCGTGTGATTTTGGATGGACGCCGCGCAATATTTTTTTGTTCTGTGACGAATAACGTTGATCAAGTAGCTTCACTGTTAACTCGGCAGTTTCTTTGATCCGGTCATTTTCCAATTGTGATGCTGATTTTACATTTGTAGAATTATTTGTTCCATTAGCCATGTGTATCTCCTAATAAATATACTTTAAATCAACAAGATCATGGTTATCGGATTGAGTTACACCTATTAAACCTACTCTTATTGTCAATCATTTCTCAAGTCCCATCGTATGCACTCATTGCCCAACCATTTCCGATCTAAGTAACAGATGAACTGAAATATAGTTTTTGTCTTTAAGAATATTTAGGGCTTCAACACTTCACCTGCTTAACCATAAAAACATTCGTTCCAACCCGCACAATTCTCATGTCCACATCAATCAATAATTACTTGTTTCTCAAAAGCCCTAATAAAGCGTGATCAGGTGAATTGCCAATGTATTTTATAAGAACAATAAACAAACAATGTTCTCGATCACTGCTTGATTAGAACAGTGACACTTTACTAACGAAAGTATCGGCCTTTTTTAGTGCAACTTCGTGAACCGATGATGATTACTTTGTA
Organism: uncultured Kangiella sp.; assembly: GCA_964578045.1. Classification (GTDB taxonomy): domain Bacteria; phylum Pseudomonadota; class Gammaproteobacteria; order Enterobacterales; family Kangiellaceae. The sequence continues at coordinate 6,035 of CAZOBX010000316.1, forward strand.
TGCTCATGGTATAACTTCTTTTTTCTTTCGCTCGCACCAAAGATCTGATAAGGACAACTTAAAAATCATTTCTTAAACCAACTTTTCGACAACCGTTCCCGTTTATCCTTGTCATCAGCAAACTTAAGTCTCGCAGAAATAAATCAAAGAATGGCGTAAAATAGTAGATTGTCGGAATAGTTCATATTTCCATTTCTGACTATTCTTGAAAATGAATTCTACGATCAATCTTCAATAAATATTTCATATTAATTGCTCAAATTTTGTTAAA
>CAZOBX010000317.1:0-3355 GCA_964578045.1 uncultured Kangiella sp.
TCGAGTCGCTAAAAGACTGATGCTGGATGGTTGCTCTTATCCCGAGTTGAGGTTACCTGGTCATCCTATTGGCCTTGGAGAATTTGATGAGCAACGATGACAATGATAACCTGAGTCGCAGGTCTTTTCTTGAGAAATCAGCTCAGACAGTAACGGCTACAACGGTCGCGCAAGCGATAGGTGCGTTGGGAATTGTCATTACCACCAGCGCTTGTGGTTCGTCTTCGGCCTCTACAAATCCTGCTCCAAACGGCCAAAATCCGACACCTCCAGCAGCTCCAATAGCATCATCTCCCAGACCTGCCGATTGGCCGGCAAATGTTGGAGCAGGTAAACAAGTCATTATTTTAGGTGCCGGTATTTCCGGCATGTGTGCCGCTTTTGAAATGGCCAAATTGGGGTATTCTTGCACACTATTAGAAGCGACCGATCGAGTCGGCGGTAGAGTAAGAACATTGCGTAATGGTGACCTGGTCAGCGAAACAGATTCAAGTCAAACTTGTCAGTTCGATAACGATCCAGCGCTTTATTTTAATGCCGGAGCGGCCCGTATCCCTCATCACCACGATTTGCTGCTTGGGTACTGCCGAGAATTTAATGTGGCATTAGAAACTTTTGTCAACGAAAATCAAAGTGCTCGATATCACTCGACCACAACCAATGGCGGGGCTCCTTTACTGGCAAGGCAAGTGGTGAGTGATAGCCAGGGTTATATCGGCGAGTTATTGGCTACAGCAGTCAATCAAGGCGCGTTGGACGGTGAGTTATCCACATCTGAAAAAAACAATTTACTTGGGCTGCTTCAACAGTTTGCTGGGTTGGATAACAATTTTAATTATCAGGACAGTAGCAGGGCCGGTTTTCCGGGGCAACAAACCGCCGGTAGTCGAGACAGAGGAACTCTATTAAATCCTATTGCTCGGAACGACATACTGCAAAGTGAGTTTTGGCAATTTAAGCTTGATTTTTTTAAGCAACTGGATCAACAAGCGACCATGCTGCAACCCGTTGGTGGTATGGATAAAATTCCGCAAGCGTTTGAGCAACAAGTGGGTTCGAATATTATTTTTGAGGCGGTGGTTGCAGAAATTCGTAAAACCACTGCTGGTGTGCGAGTGATTTATCAAGATCAAAACGGCGCACAAATTACCCTTGAAGCAGACTATTGTCTTTGCACCATACCGGCAACGGTTTTAAGAGACATCCCGAACGATTTTTCTGCACAACATCAATCTGAAATCAGCAATTTCTCTTATTCACGAGCGGGTAAGCTGGCTTTTCAGTCCAACCGATTTTGGGAAACAGAACATAATATTTATGGCGGTATCTCTTGGACCGATCAGGATATTACTCAAATATGGTATCCGAGTAGCGCACCGGGTAGTGAGCAAGGAATTCTTATTGGCGCTTATACTTTTGGCACCGGTCAAGGAGAGCGTTTTTCCGCTCAAAGTACTGATGAGCGGCTCACCAGTGCCATTGACCAGGCCAGTCGTATTCATTCAGATTATGCTAATCAAGTGTTTAGCGGGATCAGCATTTCCTGGCCAAAGGTGCCCTTTCAATTGGGAGGTTGGGGCAATTCGCAGGCCAATATCCTGTTGACTGAAGATGAAAATATATTCTTCGCAGGTGAGCACTTAAGCATTCTTCAAGGCTGGCAGGAAGGTGCGATATTGTCGGCTTACTCGGCAATTGACCTGATTGTGGCTAAAGACCTGGTATAATCTGCTGCAATTTCAGATTGCTACAGTGAGTTAAAATTGGCCTAAATTTGACAAACATTACGGCTTAGCTATATATTGCACCGATAATCGATAGGCTGGGGGTAAAATGGCTGTTAAAAATAAAAATCGAGGTTTTACCTTACTGAGCTCACGTATCTTTAGCGTATTTATTGATAACGAAGTGATAATCAAACGATTTTTGCGTCGCTATTTCTCAAATTCTCACGATATTGAAGATATTAGTCAGGAAACGATCATGAGAGCTCTGCATGCAGAGCAAAATAAAGAAATTCATGAACCCAGAGCTTTTCTTTTTGGCGTTGCTAAGAACATTGCCCGTAAAACGCTAGAAAAAAAGTCGAAATCTTTGATCGATTTCATAGAGGATTTTGCTGAGAAAGAGTACTTATCTAATGAGCCGAGTGTTGATGAGCATCTGGAAGGCAAAAGAAAAATGTTGGTATTTTGGGATGCGGTCTCAGGATTGCCACCTCAATGCCAGAAAGTTTTTGTTTTGAAAAAAGTATATGGCTATTCACATAAAGAAATAGCAAAAAAACTTGAAATATCAATAAGTACCATTGAAAAACATGCGGCCACAGGTCTTAAACGGTGCAGTGAATATATGGATATGCACCAAGTCGGAATATCAACGCAAGATAATCTCGTTGAAATGCCAATATCCAAAAAATATGAAAATGTAGAAAAATGAACGAAAGATTCTCACCAGACAAAACACATGATCTCACTGCGGAAGCTTGCGCCTGGATTGCGCAGTTGGAAAGTGAAAGCATGAAACCAGACGATCTGGCCGCTTTTAAAGAGTGGGTAGGGCGTAGTCATGCGCATAAAATAGAAATCAAACGATTAGCTCAATTATCCTCCGAGCTGAACGTACTAACTGATATGGCACTTCCGCTAAAGGCTGCCGCTGATCATCGAAGAAAGCTCTCAATTCTGGAGTCAAAAGTACCCAGACCTAAATTACACTATATAACAGGCATAATTTGCCTGATAATGGTCATGATTCTTGGAGACTATTTTCTCCATCATAACGATAATATCGTAAACGAACCGCTATTATATGTTACGGAGATCGGTGAGCATCGTTCAATATTACTGACTGATGGCAGTGTCTTGGATTTAAATACCGATAGTGAAATCGAAATCGATTATAACGCTCAGCGGCGAAAAGTTCGTTTGCTGAAAGGTGAGGCCTTTTTTCAGGTCGCGCACAATACCAATAGGCCTTTTATTGTTTATGCGGGAGAAAAATCGGTACGCGCGGTAGGCACAGCCTTTATAGTCCGCTTGATGCCAAAAAAATTCGAAGTGACTGTAACTGAAGGGAGAATAGAATTATCCAGCACCGGCAATAATGAACAACCCGGTAATGACAATGCGTATGTTGATTTTACAACTAATACGCAAAAGATATCGAGCAAACAGGAAGTTCGGATATACCTGGAGGCTGGAGAAACGATACTCTATGATAAATCCAACCAAAATCGTCCTATGGCAGAATTAGTTGCAACGGTGTCTGAACGGGAGATTAAAAGAAAACTCTCTTGGCAAGATGGGCTTTTGGATTTTTCTGATACCCCACTGATTGAAGTCATCAATGATCT
>CAZOBX010000317.1:3365-6241 GCA_964578045.1 uncultured Kangiella sp.
CGTTATACATCAATGAAAATTGAAATTTCAGATCCTGAATTGCGAGAGCTGAAATTTGGCGGTCTTTTCAGGACTAATGAACTGCAAGCCTTATTTGATGCACTTGAAACCACCTTTGATATTAAAATCGAGAGAATCAACGATAGACACGTACGAATAAGTCGTAATAACTCAGTTAATACTAGAATCTAATGCGATGCGTATTTTGAGATGAAAAGGTCATTAATATCTAGCAACCTTATTTCTTAGGTTCTAAACATAATAATAATAATTAGTTTTATAGAGTGTATATCTGATGTTAAGGTGAATACCTATAAGACGCCTCAGTTGTAATAATGATAATAATGATTTCAATTTCTGCATTTTCGGAGAAAAAAATTGGTTTTAGTGGGTTGAAGCGATGTTTAATATTCGCTTTTATGCTGAGTTGTTTTTTATCGGCACCATTTAGTCACGCTATCGAAACAGACAAATACTATGTATTGCAGATCCCTTCTTCTAAGGCAAGTATTGCATTAAGACTGCTCGCTCGTCAGACCCAATATTCGTTATTATTTCAAAATACTGAAATCGAATCAGTTATTACTAATGCCATTAGTGGGCGTTACACCTTAAAACAAGCGTTAGATCTATTGCTCGCAGGGACCGCTTTTTCTGGAGATTTTACTGAAAAAAAAGTGATCACGATCTCACAACTAGCCGCAAAAGAGTTAACACAAGCTGACCATAATACGACTGAATCCAACCTTGCAGATGGCCCTACTGAGGTTGGAGCAATTAATAGCTCATCCGAAGAAGAAACTGTTAAAGATAACTACGAACAAAAAATGGTCATCGTAGGCTCGCGTGCCGCCCCCCGTTCAATTGGTGATTCTTCAGTTCCTGTCGATGTGATTTCAGCTGATGAACTGCTAATGAATGGCGCTCAAGATATGGTTTCGATGCTTGCAAGCGTGGTTCCCTCATTCAACGTGAACGCCCAGCCCATAGCCGATGCGGCGACTTTTATTCGTCCAGCCAATCTGCGCGGCTTACCCCCAGATAATACTTTGATCTTAGTCAACGGCAAGAGACGTCACCGAGCATCTGTCATTGCTTTCATCGGCGGTGGTATTGCAGACGGTTCTCAAGGTCCGGATGTTTCCGTTATTCCCACAATAGCTCTCAAGCAGATTGAAATTTTACGTGATGGTGCTGCCGCGCAGTATGGTTCTGATGCTATTGCTGGGGTCATCAATTTTGTTCTTAAAGATGTACCAGAAGGTGGCATCTTTGAAGCCAAATACGGTCAGTTCTATAAAGGCGATGGTGATACAGTTCAATTTTCAGCCAATGTTGGTGTGCCTTTAACAGATGCTGGTTTTGCTAATTTCAGTTTCGAGTGGAAAGAGCAGGGTCCAACTAGTCGAAGTGTTCAAAGAGATGATGCGTTAGCATTAATCGCCGCAGGTAACACCTATATTCGAACGCCTGCTGTACAGGTTTGGGGTTCGCCAGAAGTGAATGACGATTTTAAGATTTGGTTGAACAGCGGATTAAATTTAGGCGCTGGCAAACAAGCCTATCTATTTGCCAACTGGGCAGAAAGGTCAGTTGAAGGGGGATTTTTCTTCCGTAACCCAAATACTCGTGGCGGGGTATTTGCCGGACCTGGCGTCGACGATGGCGTTGGCTTCGATGTCGACGGTAATCCCATTTTAACACCCACTATTCTGGTTGGTGATATCAGTGCCGGAGCATTGGATAATTCAGCCTGTCCTATAGTACGCATTATCAATGACGTGCCAGACCCTATTGCATTAGCGTTACTTCCAAGTGTTAACTGTTTTGCGTTTAATAGTTTGTTCCCGGGAGGTTTCACTCCCCTGTTTGGCGGGGAAATACTGGATGTTTCGTTGACCGCTGGAACACGCGGTGAATTTGGTTATGGAATTAGTTATGATTTCAGCACTTATATAGGTGAGAGTTCATCTAATTTCGAGCTTAGTAACAGTGTCAATGCATCTTTGGGTCCCGATTCGCCGACGTCATTTAAAACAGGTGGTTATACTCAGCGGGAAAAAGCATTTAATGTAGATTTCGTCAAACCCCTTGATACTATTATTTATGCGTGGGGGTTAGAGTGGAGGCAGGATATCTTTGAAGTTACCGCTGGTGATGCGGAATCTTTTGAAATTGGACCACTCGCTGCGCAAGGATTTAGTTCCGGTTCAAACGGTTTTAACGGTTTCTCGACTCGGTCACAGGGGTCTTTCCGTCGAACTAATGTCAGTGCCTATATTGATTTCGAATACGAATTTACCGATGATTTTCTGGTTGATTTGGCGGTCCGCTTTGAAGACTTTAGTGATTTTGGAACGACCACTAATTTTAAGTTAAGCGGTATCTATAATATTAATCAACAATTTGCTGTACGAGGAGGTACGAGTACAGGTTTTCGAGCACCGACCGTTGGCCAATCTAATGTGACTAATGTGACAACTGCCTTTGATTCTGGGCTTGGATTAGTCGATCAAGCGACGCTACCGCCGACTAATCCTATTTCAGTCCAATTGGGCGGTAAACCGCTACAACCAGAAAATTCCGAGAGTGTTTCTTTTGGATTAGTTTACGAAAATAATAACGGTTTGTTTGTAACAGTGGATCTCTATCGTATTGAAGTGACTGATCGAATCGCGCAGACCTCCAATTTCAGATTGTCGGACAGCGACCGAGAGGAACTTTTGGCACAGGGCGTTACCGATGCAATTAACTTCAATAGTGTTAAATTTTTTACTAATGATTTTGATACGACTACGGAAGGAATTGATTTGGTTGTCAGTTATAATGCAGAAATTTTAGCAGGAACCGATACCAAATTTAATCTTGCATATAAC
>CAZOBX010000318.1:0-4662 GCA_964578045.1 uncultured Kangiella sp.
CCCTTCCAGAAAGCAATTCGACCTCGAATTTCGTTTGCGGCATCCTTTGGTTCGGCATAATACCAGGCCGCGTCCCGATTGATTTCTCCGTCAACATCCAGGTGGTAGTAGTTAGCGCTGCCTTTCCAGGGACAGATAGAGGTTGTATCACTTTTCTGTAAAAAGGAAGTATTCACCGACCCAAGCGGGAAGTAATGATTGTTTTCTACCACAAGGGTTTGGTCGGATTCTGCAATAATGGTGTCTTTCCAAATAGCTTTCATTCAACATCACTCCTTGTTTTAATTTACTTAGTTATCTGAGTGTACCACTTTGATCGAAATAATACCTTGCGTCACTATCCAGCAAGGCATAAAACTCAATATTTACGCAAAAAAACCGTATTGTGGTATCAGATCTGGCATTGAGCATGTGAATGCTTCGTACTATGCAAGACGCTTGTTTAGCAATAAATTGCCTGATACTCTTAAGTCATGCTTGGACCCACACGAATTGATTACAAAGATGTCCGATTCTCTTAATTCGAAATTTTCAAATCAACATATCCTGTCATTTCTCACTCAGAATTACCAGCTAACGGGCAGTCTGAAGGAGTTGCCCAGCTATAGTGATTTAAATTTAGTGCTTAAAACGGACGATGGTCTTTTATACGTAATAAAAATTGCTAGCAATAACGATACGACTGTCAATCTGGAAATGCAAAACAAAGCAATGCAACATCTGTACGACCAATCCCTGGCGGTTCCTAGAGTGATAAACAATATTCACGGAGCGAATATTTCGTCCATTGTATCAGCACAGGGTGCCGTTCACAATTTGCGTGTTTTGAGTTATTTGCAAGGGAAGTTTTATGCGGATACTCAAAGCGAAACTCACGGTGAAGTTTTATGGCTGGATTTAGGAGAATTTCTAGGAAAGGTAGATTGTAGCTTGCAGGACTTTCAACATCAGGGGGCGCACCGTTTTTTAGAGTGGGATCTTTCACAAGGTCTTGGTATCTGTCAGAGTAAAAAGCACCTGTTGCAGCCCGCTCAGTTTTCGCTAGTAAAGGAATTCTTAAAAGCTTACCAAATTCATGCCCTGCCGAGGCTTGGAGAATGTCCACAAGGTATTATTCACAATGATGCCAATGATTATAATTTGTTGGTCGATAACGTCGATAATCCAAAAAGAATAACAGGATTGATTGACTTTGGTGACATGCTTTTTAGCCATCTCATTAATGAAATTGCGATCGCCTGTGCTTACGCCATTTTGCAACACAATGACCCATTGCAGGTCATCAAAGAAATTGTCCGCGGTTATCATCGCCATCGGAAATTGCGATCACAGGAGATAAGAGTTCTTTATTATTTGATTGCGTTAAGGCTATGTACCACATTATGTAATGCCGCTTTTGCTATCCAAAAAGAACCGGACAACGATTATTTGTTAGTTTCAGTGCAACCCGCTGACGAAGCACTGAAGAAACTGAAAGCCATAAGTGCCTATTCAGTCGAGCTGCAACTGCTTGAAATTTGTGGACTTGCTGAGGAGCAGGGCTCAAATCATCAGAAAATTATTGAATATCGGCAAAAGCATCTTGCCAGGTCGTTAAGTTTGAGTTATCAGCAACCTTTGAAAATAGTTCGAGGAGAAGGCTGTTACTTATACGATGAGAAAGGCAATGCTTATCTGGATATGGTGAACAATGTTTGCCACGTCGGCCATTGTCATCCGGATGTTGTTTTGGCCGGCCAGACTCAAATGGCTCAGTTAAACACTAACACCCGATACCTGCACGATAACATTGTTAATTACAGTGAAAAGCTGTTAGCTACTTTCCCGCCGTCGCTTTCAGTTTGTATGTTTGTAAATTCTGGCAGTGAAGCCAATGAATTGGCTTTTCGCCTGGCTCGGTGTTATAGCGGTTCGAAGGAGTTGATTGTTGTTGATGGTGCCTATCATGGTAATACTGCCGCTTGTATTAACGCTAGTCCGTATAAATTTGATGGGCCGGGTGGTAAGGGAGCCGAAGCATACGTTCATAAAGTCGTATTGCCTGACCCATACCGCGGAAAATACCTCGGCTACGATCGAGATATTGGTCAGGCCTATGCTGAAGATGTCACTCGCGCAATTGCAGAGATTGAAGCCAATGGAAATAACGTCGGCGCATTTATTTGCGAATCACTGCAAGGAGTTGCCGGTCAGATTATCATGCCGGCCGGATATTTAAATGCAGTGTATGAGAAAGTGAGAGCGACAGGTGGTGTTTGTATCGCTGATGAGGTTCAAGTAGGATTTGGACGGGTTGGAAATCAAATGTGGGCTTTTGAAACCCAACAGGTTGTACCGGATATTATTACATTAGGTAAACCGATTGGTAATGGACATCCTTTGGCGGCAGTACTGATGACCAAAGAAATAGCCGATACTTTTCATAATGGGATGGAATATTTTAATACCTTTGGTGGTAACCCTGTATCTTGCGCCATTGGTGAAGCGGTTTTAGATGTGGTACAAAATGAATCGCTGGCAAACAATGCTCAGCAAGTCGGTACCTATATGATGGAAAACTTGCAAAGGTTACAGCAACAATACGAGCTTATTGGTGATGTTCGAGGTGTGGGGTTATTTGTGGGTGTCGAGTTAGTTGATGATAGAGAGTCTAAACAACCGGCGACAAAGAAAATGAAATGGTTGACAGAGCATTTTAGGCGAAACAATATTTTGCTTACGCCTGAGGGACCTTTTTACAATGTATTAAAAATCAAACCGCCGATTGTTTTTAGTCGTGAAAATGTCGAACTATTTATTAAGGTTTTCGAGTGCGGCTTAATTGAATTGAAGGAAAATCCACAATAAGTTATGTATGTAAAAGATCACATATTTGTTTAGCAGTTTGGATATTTTCTATTAAGTCGATAACTTTGATGGAACAGGTAACGTTGTTTATAATGTCTGACATTTAAGGCGATTGTATTAGGTAAAAAACGGTAAAGTACTTCCAATAAATGGGTGAGTTGTCCAAATTCTAATAACCAATATGAATTCAAATTGCTTAATGGGGATGAGTTACTTTCGGCCCGCTCATATAGAATCAGAGTGGATGTCCGAGTTTTATGTCATCATGCATTTATTGGCTGGGTGCATTGATGCTAATAAGTCAATGAAAGAACAATCCTCTTGGATTGCAGAACAAGCTAGTCAACGGTTAGTACAAGCAATAGAAGTCCGTTATGTCCAAATAAAGCTAGCATCAAAGTGTTGGTCAAAACCTGCATTCGTTCGAGATAAATAGGAGAAAATTATATGGTTGATTTACGAAAAAATGATGACTCAGGAGCTGCTTACAAACCGCTTGATGATGGATGGAACGAACGAATTAAGGGTACACGGCAAAGTGATAATCCGTTTGCCATTAACAATTGGAAGCATTATGAATGGAAGGATGGCTGGCATGATGCTGATAAAGCGATAAAAAAAGAGTCTAAAAATTGATATAAAGAATAAAATAATTAAATTAAACGTTAATCCATGTGTTGCGTCTTATTGGAATTACCAATGAAACTAAGCTATTCAATCTATGGAACTTACAACAATGAAATTAAAAATCCTACTATCGGTCGCTTTATTTTTTCGTTTTGACAAATCTGCTGATGACATCTGAATAAAATATTGAATTGGCGATCTCTTTGTATCAAGAAGCCGATAAAGCTTCTGCTGCCAAAAATTCAAAAGCAGCTAAAATACTACAACAGGCAGAAAAAGTAGGCTATACCATGGAAGATGCTCTGTCATCGGATATCATAGAAAAATAGATTGAATATTAAAACTCAGAATAGGTTTTGAGGTGTCTGAATGAAAACTTGCCGAAAAAGCGATTTGGAGGTTTGTCTTAATTTTAACTTTTTATTCGGGTTAAATGAAATACAGGCCAGGACTGATATCAGTTAATCGTATAAAGTTATTGTTCAAACTCAACACAGATTTTTTCCACATCAACCGAACTCAGTGGTTGTTTCACTAAACCACAATAAAACTGGTTATCTTTTTGTTGATTATAGCGACAAGCTTTGCAAACCCCAAAGCCGGTCACCTTGTTAAAATTCTGGTAGGTCAACAAACATTGCCTGAGTTGATATAGAAGGTCATTTTGTTGACTTTCTGACAAGCTGCCAAGGGTTGAAATAAAGTTCTCAGGAGGCGTGGATGCTGCTATATATTGCCAGCCAGTCTGGCTTAAATGGAGATGAGTTAATCGCTTATCGAGACGGTCTTTTTGTTTAATGATCAATCCTTTATTTTCAATAATTTTTAACGTCTGGGATACCGTACCTTTGGTAAGACCAAGGAATTTTGTCAGTGCCAGTAAATGATCCGAATAACGATTACAAATGGATAAATAATAGAGCGCGTCATGTTGTACAGGTTGTAATCCCAGCTCAATGCCTTTCAGTCGCGTTTCAGCCTTAAGCAAATTGCCAATACGCTCAAGCAAGGTGTAAACTTCACTTTCTTTTTTCATTTATAGTCTCGATTCGATACAAATTTAGCGGTTGGTCCAACTCATTTTAATCATCTAAACAAAGATTCTAAGCCAGGTTAACTAAAAACTCATATTAGCAAGACTTATGATTAAACACAATTTTGGTATTTATTCGAAACTATTATTTCGGA
>CAZOBX010000318.1:4672-6233 GCA_964578045.1 uncultured Kangiella sp.
ATTTTAAAAAGATTTAATTTATTAACTAACTAGGTATTTGTAATGAAAAACTCAACTAAACTTATCGCCGGTCTTTTAGCCGTATCCTTCGCCTCTTCAGGTTTAACCCATGGCAATAAACACCAAGGTCATATTCAAGCCAAGATTTCAAAAGCAGTCAAGGCTGAATTCGACATTGTGCACGCCAAAGTAACCAACCAAGGAACTCACCTGGTTTTTCAGCAGGAAGTTCGTGGTAAGGTGGGTAAAGTGGTACCTAAAGCGAATGGCAAGCTTGCCGGCGCGGATGTTTACAGTTATGTGTGGCCAACCAAATTAAACACATCAAGTGTTGGTTTTGAAGCGGACTCTGGCGTTTTAGCCCTTGCATTAACCATTCACCCTGACTTTGATGACACGCCGTTATACGATGAAAATAGGGATGGCAATAAAGCAAACGATGGAGATAAATGGCACAGCCATTGGGTGGTATTAACACCCGATAATGCTTGCGGTGAAGGCGCATTAAAAGTGCGTGATATTGCCGAAGGCACGAATCCGAAAATGCCAAATACCTGGCCAGGACTAACTATTTTTATTGATAGTCCTGGATTTGATTTCAGTCTGCAAAAAAGTGAAGTATTGGTTCGCGTACCACTAAAAGAAGTCGGTTTTCCGCAAGCATTCAATTTTGATGGTGTTACTGCCGGCCTTCGAATTAACCATCAAATGCACGTGCCCTTACTTTGTGTAGTTGATGTGTTTGATGTGGCATCGGGTGACTTAAGTTTGCCGGGAGTTAGCCAATAAAGCGATTTACCGCGGGCCTTTGAAATTATGAGAGTTGTTGTCAGAGGCTGGTTTTCTTGTTGGCTCGTTTCACAAATTTAATTGCTGCTTTGCTTAAGTAGTCGTTACTGCGAGCCTTGTATTTGCTCAAACGGCAAACCTGCTGCTTTCCATTCCGGAAAACCTTCTTCCAATCGAAGCGCCTCGATCCCTTGCATTCTCAATGAATTGACCATTTCATAGGAATATATGCAATAGGGACCACGGCAATAGGCAACTACCGTTTTATCACGGGATAAATTTTGAATTTCTTGCTCTATATCTTCCGGCTGTACGTTGACAGCGCCTAGAATATGCCCCTGTAAAAATTCTTTTTTAGGCCTGACATCAAATATTAACAAATCTTGCTGATCCAATTTGTTGACCAATTCTTTACTGGATATTGTTTGGTCTTTGCTTGAGCTATCGATGATGTTCGACATTAGACGATCAACTTCTGCCAGATGTGATTCAGCGGTATTGCGCAAACTGCTGATCAACAGAACTACATCATCGCCGGCTAATCTGTAAAGCCGACTTTTGCCCTGTTTTCTGACAGAAACCAAGCCATTTTGTTTTAAAATCTGAAGATGGCGAGAGGTATTGGCCACGGTCAATTCAGCTAACTGACTCAGCTCATCGACACTTCTTTCTGCTTGAGCTAGAAAGTCGAGCATTTCAACCCGCTGCGGTGAGCCCAGGCTGTGGGCGATTAGTGCGAGCTGTTCAAACAGTTGTTTTTTGATGACTGACA
>CAZOBX010000319.1:0-6195 GCA_964578045.1 uncultured Kangiella sp.
AATAATTCAGTCGAAAAAAGACCAACAAAACCCTGAAAATTGATTTCAATTTCCGATAAAACAAGCCATGAGAGAAGTCTATTTTAAGCGTCCATCTAACCGAAAAATCGGTGCCTGTATCCAATATTGTTTTTTGTTTCACTGTAACTATAACAGGATATTGCAAAGAAAGAACAGCATTAAAGTGCGTTGGCTCACAATTTAATTATATGAACACGTTCTTAAATTAATTATTTTATATTGAGCAATATTAATGACAATTAGTGACAATTAATGACATTTAGTGACAATCAGTGAATAATAGAGCTGAACCTTCCTAAAGAAAATCTATTTTGTCCCAACCTCTACCACAAAACCTGCAAGCTATAATTTAGCACACTACTCCATTTTATTTGCTCTAAATGGAAAGGCCTGCTGTTTTAACATGCCTTCCGGTACATAATCCCCCACCACACCATATTCATCCGGCCATTCCTTTTGATTAAGCACTGCCGTTCCCAGCAGATAATCAAGAAAAGAAAAATGCGCCGCATAATTTCTATCAATTGCAGCATCATCAGATGAATGATGCCAATGATGAAATTGCGGTGTGACAATCAAATAACGTAACCAACCGAATTTTACTTGCACGTTGGCATGATTAAACACTGCCTGTAAACCAACAATAATGACATAGGCATCAAGCAGTTGTTTGGAAAAGCCTAATACAAAAATGGGTGTCAAAACTAAACAGCGGGTGGCAATAAGTTCTAAAATATGTTGCCGAGAACCCGCTAACCAATCCATATTTTTAGCACTGTGATGTAACCACTAATGGCACCATCACCAAATTGAAAACTATCCACTTTGAAAATTCTGTTTTTCATATAAATCCTTGTTTGCAGTTCCGTTTATAAATTGTTCGACCGTAAGCATGCCGCTAGCTCAGTAAACCACTAGTCTTTATAATCCGGCTCAAAAAATAACCATTTAACCTGCGGATATTTTTGTTTGAATCGAGTTTCACAAAGATTAATATCTTCGATCAATTTTTTAGCGGATTCGGTTTCTGTCATTTTCGCTTTGATAGCAACCATCACATCATTCCCCATCTGCAACGACAATAAATTAAATAGCTTGTCAATTTCATCATTAGAATTTAGATGCTGTTCCATATCCGCTCGGATATGTGGTTCAACTCCTTGGCCAATCAGTAAATCTTTGACTTCTTTACCGAGGAAAAATGCAATAAACACTAGCAACACACCGATAACAATAGTGCCGATGGCATCAAATATGGGATCACCAGTCACCATGGTTAAAACCACTGCAACTAAGGCAAATACCAGCCCGGCGAGCGCTGCAATATCTTCACCAAAGACCACTAGCAATTCACTTTGTCGACTTTGTTTAAACCAGGTAATAAAGCTTCGATTAACTCTGACCTTATTCACCTCTCTAATACAACCCCATAAAGAGAATCCTTCGGCAATGATTGAAAACAGCAACACCCCAATGGCGATTAATGGCGCCTTTATTGGTTGCGGATTATCTAATTTATGCATGCCTTCATAGATGGCATAAACCCCACCTAAGGAAAATAAGATTAGGGCGACAATAAATGACCAGAAATAGATCGACTTGCCGTAGCCGAGCGGGTGTTCCAGAGAAGGTGGCATTTTCGAACGTTTAAGTCCCAGCAGCAATAACAACTGATTACTAGTGTCCACTAGAGAGTGAATGGCTTCCGCCAGCATCGAACCGGACTTGGTAATATAGGCTGCAGTAAATTTGGCTATGGCGATTAAGAAGTTTGCGGTCAGAGCAAAAATAATTGATTTTGTGGAATCAGCACCGTGGGACATAAGAGTCTTCCATTTAGATTTTATTATATTTTTAGTCTATCACGGTTGTGGGCTTTAAATTGAAGAAGCCCCACAACCGTCAGGATGTTGAATTCAAAAGTCGCTATTGCTTAGGTATTGATCGAATATACACATCTTGCTGTGGAAAAGGGATCTCGATCTTATCTTGTAAAAATCTATTATAAACCGCTTCATTGAGCGAATCACTGACCCTTCCACGTAAAACAGGTTCAGAAACCCAGCAGAGTAATTCAAAATTAAGTCCTGAATCACCAAAGGTTCTAAACCTGACTCTGGGAGCGGGATCTTTTTCAATATTGGTTGCGCCATTTGCAACACTTAGCAAAGCATCCCGAACTTTTGAAACACTCTCACCGTATGCTACTGAAACCTGAATGCGTAACCGATATTTCTTATGTGGGCCCGCGGTCTCATTGGTAATTTTGGTATTACCCATAATCGCATTGGGAATGGTAATTTCTACATCAGAGCGGGTTAAAATGCGAGTACTGCGAATACCGATATGAGTTACTTCCCCTCTTTCACCGGTATCGAGCACAATAAAATCACCGAGTTTATAAGGACTGTCAGCCAGAATAAAAACACCCGCAAACAAATTAGCCAAAGTATCTTTAGCAGCAAAGCTGAGTGCTAAACCCAAAATTCCCGCCGATGCGACCCATGCTGATATATTGATATCCCAAGCGATCAAAATAAAATAAACCGCCATCGCATAAAAAACAATCGTGGCCATATTATCGAATAAAGGTAGCGTGTGTTTTTGTACGATTTTGACTTTGCTTCTACTGGCGCTCAAATATTTGAGAACGAAGTGAGAACTGTTAATAACAAATCGAAACCAATAAAAAACAACTAAGGTGAGTAAAATAGAATCAATAAGCTCCAGTTGCTCAGAAAACAATTGTGAGCGGGCAATACCGAGTCTGAGACCGATAATTAGAATACTAATTCGCACCGGTCGTTTAATGGCTTCCAGAATGTGATCGTCAACCGGATTCTCGGTTCTTTTGGTGCCATGCAATTGAATGCGATAAATGATCAATTTAGCAAAACTGGCTACCAAAGCACTAAAAAGAAAAATAAGCGAAGCTTGAATGACTCGATTGTCAGAAATAACTGGTAAATATTGTTGAAATATTTGTTGCATCCATTCCATATTAATCCACCTACCGGTTAACTAAGACTGGCAAACGCAGACAAACAATATTGATAAATACTGTCTGGCATCAGACCAAACATTAACAATAAAAGACAGTTGATACTAAGAGCAATATTTAAAGAGCGGCTAGTAGAAACCTTCGGACTTTCAGCGGCATCAGTAAAAAACATTTCTTTGATCACTTTTAAGTAATAAACCAGACCAACCACAGAAAAAGCGATGGCGAGAACGGCTTCAAAAATATAACCGTTAGTGACTAATATTCTGAAAATTTCAAGCTTTGGCCAAAAGCCGATAAAAGGCGGGATCCCCGCCATCGAGAGCATCACCAAGCTAAACATCAGAGCATACCAGGGGTGATACCGCCCCATGCCCCGCAAGTCAGAAATTTGTTGATAATCGTCTTTCTCGCTGCTCATAAAAACAATAATGCCAAAGCCCGCTAAAGTCATTAGTGCATAAACAATAATATAAAACATCGACGCGGCAAAAGCCTGATCGTTACCGACCGCTATACCTAAAAGAAAATAACCGATATGAGCGATCGCCGAATAAGACAACATACGTTTTAAATTACTCTGAACCAGGGCAACGATATTACCTAACACCACTGACAAAATGGCCACAATCATAATCATTGACGCCCAATCCTCGGTGTTATTTCCAAACGCCCCTTCGAGAATACGAAAAGCCATACCAAAAGCGGCTATTTTCGGCACGCTGGATATGTAAGCGGAGATCGAACTTGGCGAGCCGTGATAAATATCGGGCAACCACATGTGAAAAGGTGCCGCGCCAAACTTAAAAGCAATACCAACTACAATAAACACCAAGCCGAACTTGATCATTAAGTTTGCATCATTATTCAGCAGGTATTGGCCGATGCCTTCGATCATAATACTACCGGTCATACCGTAAATTAACGAAACGCCATACAGTAAAAATCCTGACGCCAGACCGCCCATCACAAAATATTTAACCGCGGCTTCAGAGGCGGCATTGGAATCCCGCTGCAACGCCACCAGCGCGTATAATGACAGTGATAATAATTCTAATCCGAGATAGATCACCAATAGGCTATTGCCCGAGACCATAATCATCATGCCTAAAACCGAAAAAAGCGTTAGCAGATAATATTCTCCGCGCATTAAATTGCGTTCTCGAATAAAAGGTCTGGCATAGAGTAGTGAGATAAACCCCATCAGGTAAATAGCCAACTTTAAAACCGTGCCGAATTGATCAAACACCCAGTGGCCAGTGTAAGCGACCTCTCTGGCGGCACCCAAATTCTGTACACCAATAACAAACAAAACCACAAAGGTGATTTGGGTGAGCAAAAAGGTTAGCTTGCGCTCTTTGTCTCGTTGAAATAAATCAACGATCATAATGCTACACAAAGCAACCAACAGAAAAATCTCGGATGCGATGATAGAAAAGTTCACTGGATCAGTCATTAGGAACACATTCCTTCAGGGGTGAGCTTTGAAACTAAATTACAATCAATTAAATGTTGCACACTGGGCGCCATAATATCAAGCAGCGGAGCTGGCCAAAGTCCAAAAAGCATGACCATTAAGGCTAATATAATAAACACGATTGTCTCTCTCATGGTCAAATCTTCAAGTACTGCAACCTTGTCATTAGCCACATCACCAAACATCACTCGCTTGTACATCCAGAGAGTATAAGCGGCCGCTAAAATCAAGGTGAGTCCAGCCACCGCAGCAATCCAGAAACTGACCTGAAAGCTCGATAAGATCACCATAAACTCGCCAACAAAACCGGATGTTCCAGGTAGTCCGGAATTCGCCATGGCAAAAATCATAAAAAATAGTGCGAACTGCGGCATTCGGTTGACCACGCCGCCGTAATCGTTAATTTCACGGCTGTGCATTCGGTCGTACAAAACGCCAATACACAAAAATAATGCGCCAGAGATAAAACCATGTGAAATCATTTGGATCAGTGCGCCCTGGATCCCCATGATCGCAGCATCGGTATGATTGTCGGCAATTAATGCAAAGCTGATAAAAAGTCCGAGGGTAACAAACCCCATATGAGCGATGGATGAGTAAGCGATCAGCTTTTTCATATCGTTTTGCGCCAGCGCAACAAAACCGATATAGGCGACGGCGATCAGCGACAGTACAATCATCATGTTGGCCATATCTAACGACGCATCCGGAACAATCGGCAACATAAAACGAATAAAGCCATAGGTTCCCATCTTCAGCATAATCGCAGCAAGAATAACCGAGCCACCAGTCGGCGCCTGCACGTGCGCATCAGGCAGCCAGGTGTGCACTGGCCACATAGGCACTTTGATCGCAAAAGCAATCAGAAAAGCGAAGAATAACACTAGCTGAACGTCACCATCGATGACCATACTGTGCATATCAAAAATATTAAAACTGTCAGCCTGAATTCCCAAATAAATCAAAGCAATCAATAAAAATACCGAACCAAAGAAAGTATAAATAAAGAATTTTAAGGTGGCGTAAATTCGGTCAGGACCGCCCCAGATACCAATGATCAAAAACATCGGTATTAACATCGCTTCCCAAAGCACATAAAATAAAATCGCATCGGTCGCGGCAAACACACCGTTCATTAGCCCGCACATCACTAAGAACGCAGCCAGATAATGTGAGACCCGTAATTTAATCGTGTTCCAACTGGAAATAATAACAATTAAGGTCATTAAAGAGGTCAGTACAATCAAAGGCAGAGAAAAACCATCAACCGCTAAAGAATAGCGAATGCCTAAGGATTCGATCCAACTTTTATCTTCGACAAATTGAAGGTAATAACGACTGGAATCAAATTCAGCGAGTGCCCATAAGCTCAAAACAAAAGTGATAGTCGCGGTTAACAAAGCAATCCATTGTGTCAGTTGTTTTTTCTTCTGGCCGGGCCCAAAGATAATTACACCTGCGCCGATTATCGGTAGCCAGATTAATAAACTTAGGATAGGTAAATTTTCAAACATTATTTTTTTTAGATCCTGTTTAAAGTATCAAAACTGAAGTTCGTTATCACTATGTTCAGCAAAAGTAACAACCTCAGACTTTCGACCTCTCCCTAGCCCTCCCCTTCCAAGGGGAGGGGGATAAAAGCCCCCTCTCCCTCTGGGAGAGGGTTCCCTCATGGGACCTACTTTTGGTGGGGAGA
>CAZOBX010000320.1:0-2562 GCA_964578045.1 uncultured Kangiella sp.
CTATGAAGTACGCTCCGGACTCAGCGAAGGCGAAACGATAGTCACCTCCGGCAAAATTGTATCATCATCATTCTTACTTTTTCTTGATGGTTGAACGGCCGTCCAACCATCAAATTTAACCACACGACCTTTAGCTGCTAATTTGAATTCCCCTGCATTAACAATTAAGTTAGTCACGTCGTAAATAGCGTCCGTCATTTGACAAGCGATGAATTGGCTCCAGATTAGGTTGTATAATTTAATCGCGTCGTCATCGACATTCTTTAGGTGTTTACTTCGGGTACGAGCATTAGTCGGTCTAATCGCTTCATGGGCCTCTTGCGCGCCCTCTTTACTAGAGTAAAACTTAGGTGAATCAGGTAAATATTGAACGCCATGGTTTTCTTTGATGTAATCACGACACATCGCAACAGCATCCTGACTCAACATGGTCGAATCAGTCCGCATATAGGTAATGTAACCAGCCTCATAGAGCCTTTGTGCCAACATCATGGTCTTTTTGACGTTATAACCGAGCCTGGTACTGGCAGCTTGTTGCAAGGTCGAAGTGATATAAGGTGCACTTGGCTTGCTTTTGCTGGGTTTCGAATCACAGCTAGTAACAATCAGATCGGCTTGTTTCAGTACTTCTAGCGATGCATCACTTTCTTGCTTGTTAATTGGCCGATATTTTTTGTCCTGAAATCGCCGAACTTCCAAATTAAGTAGGTCATTGCCAGCTGTCGTCGTATCAGCATACAGGGTCCAGTATTCTTCGGGAATAAAGGCTCTGATCTCTCTTTCTCGCTCAACAATCAGTTTAACCGCCACCGATTGAACTCGTCCTGCAGATAAGCCGCGCGAGACTTTTTTCCAGAGTAGTGGCGACACCATAAAACCAACCACTCTATCTAGAAAACGGCGAGTCTGCTGAGCATTGACAAAATTCATGTCTAGTTCAGTGGGCTTAGAAAATGCCTCAGTAATGGCTTTTTTGGTTATTTCATTAAAAACCACACGTTGGTATTTGTCCTTACTACCGCCAATTGCCTCACGTAAATGCCAGGCGATCGCCTCTCCTTCTCTATCCAAATCCGTTGCGAGAAAGATTTTGTCAGCATCTTTGGCATATTTCTTGAGCTCTTTGACTACTTTTTCTTTACCGGGAAGGGTTGCGTATTCCGCTGCCCAATCTTTTTCCGGATTTAACCCCATACGCTTAAACAGCCCTTCTTTAGCCATTTTCGCTTTATGCTTAATCTTGGCTTCAGGCGAGAGTTTACGTGTGGCAGCGGCTTTTCTTGCCCTTTCTTTGGGGTCAGATGTGCCAGTAGACGCCTTGGTAGGCAGATCACGTACGTGTCCTACACTTGATTTTACGATGTAGTCGTTACCGAGATACTTATTAATCGTTTTTGCTTTAGCCGGTGACTCGACTATAACTAATGACTTGCCCATGAATTTGAATTGATCCCTGCTGGATTTATTATATTGGCGACTATTTGTCGTTTACCTTTTTGTATCAACTATTAAGATAGTTTAATTTTCCTTTTTATTTTAGGATGATTTGTATAGGGTTCGTCAACTGTTTTTTTTTTATTTTTTATCATTTAACGATCCCTTATCGATTTCGGTTATAAAAACCCTCACTTCAAAAGGTCATTTTAATAAACTGAGCGGCGCCGGACTAGTGACACGATTAACCCCACGCCAGGATGCCAGCATCATCATTAAAAATAGCCCACCGGGCAATTGCCACCAAAGCGAAAAATGAAACTCGAACTCGATATTAAATATTTGCCGGTATAAAAAATAACTCACTAACTCAATACAGCTAATGGCCACAATCGAGGATAAAATTGACAACCATAAAAACTCAAACCGAAAACTGGTCGCGATAAATCGGCGACTTGCGCCCAACGTCCTTAAAATTGCCGATTGATGAAGTTTTTGCGAAAACGTGTGCTCCATCGCAGCCCATAGCAAGGCAAATCCCGCACCGACCACAAACACCATGATTAATTCGATAGCCGAGCTGACCTTGTCAATAATCTGCCTGATTTCCTCAAAAATCCGGTCCAGCTCGATAATGATGGCTGTCGGATGTTGATTGGTTAAATCGGCTACCAGCTTCTTTTTACTTTTGGACAGGTAAAAGGAGTTTATGTAAGTTGGCGCAAATTCATCTAATGAGCCGGGGTTGGCGATAATATAAAAATTCGGTGTAAAGGTTTGCCAGTCGATTGAACGAAAGCTGGTAATTTGCGCGCTCCAACTATCAGCACCCACTTTAAAGGTCAGACTATCACCGAGTTTTAATCCCAAGGTTTCAGCCATTTTGTCTTCGATGGAGATGGTTGCAACTGGATTGCCAGGTTTTGACGCATCGATAGCAAGGTCAGTCTTTTGCCTTTTATTAGTTTTTAGCCCTGACTCAGGCCATGTCCATGTACCATTAACAATTTTATTACCTTTTGGAAGAGCGCTGGTCCAGGTCATATTCAGCTCTCGATTAAGCGAGTTATGTTGTAAGGCTCTTTCTGATAGGACATCTTTGATATCCTGATGATTGATCTGTACCAC
>CAZOBX010000320.1:2572-6176 GCA_964578045.1 uncultured Kangiella sp.
GAAGTACCGCCCCACCTGAGGGTCGGCAAACATCTTGTTCAAAAACTCATCAATTTGAGGCGCCTCAGACGCCGAAATATTCACCATAAAATGATTGGGGGCATCTTCCCCCAGACTTTGCTGCCATTTGCTCATTAATTCTGTACGAATAATAATCACCAACGCGATCACAAAAACCGTACTGCTAAAGGCTAATAAATGCAACATGGTCACGCCTTTGTTGGCATCCAGTTGCCTTAAACTGTAATTGACGGCCGCGTTTTTTGAAACACTAAAACGACGAATTAAACGGGTAAATAATTTAGATAGCAACGCAAAAATACAGGTCATAACAATCAATCCAACAAACACACTGGCGAGCAGCTCTATGTCCTGCATTTGAATATACATCACGGCTATCAGCGCAATCCCGGCTAAACCGTAAATTGACCAGGCATTGGCTTTCATCGGTTCTAATTGACGCCTTAACACTCTCATAGGGGGAACGCTTTTCAATTGAATTAATGAGGGCATGGCAAAACCCAGCAGTAAAATAAATGATGTCAACATCGGAAACAATAACACCGAAAAATCAGCGGCAGGTAAATTCTCACCAAAGAGTTCTGCTAGCCAATCCACCATTAACGATTGAAAAACAACACCCAACAATGCACCAATACCAATACCCGCTAAACTGACCATCAACAAAATAAATAAGAAGATGCTGAGTACCTGATTGTTATTCATCCCGAAACATCGCATCAACGCGCTCATATCAAATTGTCGAGTGGCATAACGATTAGCCGACATAGCAATTGCTACTCCCAATAATACCAAGGTTAACAATCCAGACAGGCTGATGTATTTTTTACTGCGAGAAATGGCTGAGCCCGCCATCGGCGACTCATCAAATATACTCACCAGCCTTTGGCTGGAATCGAGTTGTGGTTCGATCCATTTTTCAAAAGTGGCGATATTTTGCCTTTGGCCTATAAACAAGTAGCGAAAGGATACTCGACTGCCCGGCTGGATCACCTTGGTGGCATCTAGATCCTGTAAACCAATAATCGCCGTTGGCGCAATATTAAAAAGCGTTGAGCCTTGCCCTGGCTGTAACATGATGGTGCCATCAATTTTGAGATCGGTATAACCCAGTTCGAGACTTTGTCCTTTTTCTGCATTTAAAACTGCTAGAATTCTTGGCTCAATCCAGATCTGTCCTTTGGCTGGATGACCACTAACTACTTTTGATTTTGCATAGGGAGAATCAGCAATTTCGATCCGGCCTTTTAACGGATAATTATCAGATATCGCTTTTACCGCCGACAATTGTAATTTGTCGTTGGCCGACAAAACACTAACAAACTGCACGACTTCCGCTCGAGTCAAGTTTTGCTCATTGGCTTTATCAAGCCAACTTGAGTCTATTGGTTTTGGCGAAGTAATCACCAGGTCAGCGCCAAGTACCTGGGAAGCCTGTTGATTGGTAGCTGATTCAACTCTATCTATAATCAAATAAATGACGCTTACCGAGGCCATCGCAATTGTCATGGCGAATATCAAATTAAGCAAATCGCCTCGCCGCCAATCCCGCCGGAAAATTCGCAGCGCAATCGATAGTAATAACCCTTTACCAATCATAAACGGTCTCCAGCGGAAGAGACTCCGGTATTAATAGCAGTTTCCGATCCCATCGAGTTATCGATAATTTCACCGGCACTCAATGTAATTGAATTGTCACAACGCTCTGCAAGATGGTGATCATGGGTCACCAAAATCATGGTTGCATTGGAAGCTCGATTAAGCTCAAACATCAAATCAACGACTTTTTGTCCGGTATGGGTATCCAAATTACCGGTAGGCTCGTCGGCGAGTAATAACTTGGGTTCAGATACAAAAGCGCGGGCAATAGCAACACGTTGTTGTTCTCCTCCGGAAAGCTGATTGGAAAAATGGTTCAGTCGCTGGGACAGACCGACCTTATCTAATATCGCCATGGCTTTATTTTTGGCCTGTCTATCGCCTTTCAACTCCAATGGCATCATCACATTTTCTAAAGCGGTTAAACCATCTATCAATTGGAAACTCTGAAAAATAAAACCCAAATTCTCCTTGCGAGACAATGCCCTTTGCTCTTCACTGAGAGAGAAAATGGATTTTGAAGCTAACCACACCTCGCCACTCGTCGGTTTATCTAGTCCTGCAAGCAAGCCTAAAAGAGTGGTTTTTCCGGAGCCGGATTCACCGACAATCGCCAGGCTCTTACCTTCTTCCAGTTCGAAAGAAACGTTATTTAGAATAGTTAAATCAGTCTCTGAGGTGGTTACACATTTACACAAATTAACGGCTCGTAGCATTTTGCTCTCTCTATCTGGGGTAGGTCGTATAGATTCGACTATTATTTAGACATTTCGGCTAGATTACAAGCGCCGTATTTGTAAGCAAATTTATCTGAAGTTAGTTTGTAACATCAAGTTTGCGAGGCTCCCTGTTAATGGATCCTACCTGGTCAGTTATGCTAGTCTGGACAGGAAGTTTCGTTTGGACCCAACAACAATGAAAAGATTTAAAATACTGATCGGCTTAATTTTCTTATTAACCTGCCAACTAAGCCTGTCAGCCGGTAAGAATATTCTAGTTTTTGGCGATAGTCTTAGTGCCGCTTACAATATTCCAACCGATAAAGGATGGGTCCACTTATTGGAAAGAAACCTAAAAGACAAGCATCTCGATATCAGTATCGCTAACGCGAGTATCAGCGGTGAAACCTCTTCAGGTGGACTTACTCGATTTCAATCGCAATTAAATAATATCCAACCTAATATCGTTATTTTGGAACTTGGTGCTAATGATGGATTACGCGGTTATGATTTGACGACCACTCACGATAATTTGTTAAAAATGATCCAGATGAGCCACGCAGTCAACGCTGCGGTAATATTAGCTGGCATCCATATCCCGCCCAACTACGGCAGAACCTATACTCGCAAATTTGATCAAATTTTTACCGATTTGGCCAGAATAGAAAATGTTAGTTTAATTCCGTTTATTCTCGAAGGCGTCGCAACTAATCCTGAATTAATGCAAGATGATGGGTTGCATCCGAACGAAGAAGGACAGAAAGTGATTGTCGTAACGGTTATGCAGCATTTAATACCTCTGATAGCTAACAAAAGTTGATATTCTCAAGTTGAAATAAAGTTATCCTTTTATTGTCAGCAAAGGATGACCACCACGCAAGCCATCGAATAAAAATATTCCCAAAGCAAACGAGATAAAGCATTTTGCGGGTTAGATGGAATAAAAAACCTTACAAACTTAATTGATAGTCGCTCAAAATAACGCCGTTATTTGCAGGGAGCTATTTCATAATCCTGTGTCGACAGAGGCCGAACCGGTTGCCTGGTATGCGTTCGGCCGTATAAGCCTAACAACACAGCAACAAATAGAATTATTCCTTAGTCCTTTGAAATTCCTACGAAACTAAAGGATAATACCCGTCAGATTTGTTAAAGGATCTCCCCTTCTCTCCAATTAACGAGTCTCTATTTAATTTAAGTAAGGGTCTTTTTAATTATTGATAATCCTGGAAAAAATAGTTGAATGCGAAGAAGATGTGTATTCC
>CAZOBX010000321.1:0-6124 GCA_964578045.1 uncultured Kangiella sp.
ATTTCTTGGTGTCAGGTCTTTCATCGTGCATAGGTGAAGTTTTTTGATTGTTGATCGATTAATAGTCGAGAAAAAGAACCCCTAAAGTTCTGTCAGAAATGGTAGAGCTTTTTTGTTTTAGCTGCTAATTTTTTTATTTAGTCTGCTGCTAATACCAGGCACCCCTCCATCACCCTGACTTTGACGGTGTAGCGAGCCACTTTGGTATCGTAAAAATTGCCAAATTATTAGTCATAAGATTTCGCGATCTTATGACCGTATTACCAATCTAGCGTCGTAACATTTTTTTCTTTTCCCAAATTAAAACCGGACGTTCGACCAAACGACATCATAAGATTTACCATCATAAGTTTCGATAATAAAAAGCCAAAACCATTTTTATGATGGTTTTGGCTGGATAAAAAATAGAATTTATATTTTACGATATTTGTTGTTTAATCAATTCCTCATGACTTCGCCAATGGGGCTGAACTAACACACTGTTGACATGTGTGATGGTGACGGTCTTTTGAGCTGCTCTTGCGGCATCAATCAAACTCCCATAACACAGGTTCCGGCACAGTCTTAAATTGCCCTGTGCGCTTCTTATGATAAGTTCCATCGCGCCTTCATTAAAGGTGTTAATACCCATTCTCACCGCTTCCAATTCTTTAATGATATAACGTTCCATATCATCATCGATTTGCGGTTTGATATTGGCTGAATAGGTAATGCGACTCTTAATATCTTTGTTCACATTAAGTGATAAATAATGCAATAAATCCCGTTGACCAAACAATACCAAGTTGTGCTTTTTGGGAAAACGCTCAAACAATAATCTGAGCTTTCTTAACACCTGCATGTCCAATAAATGTGCCTCATCAATCAGACTATAAAGGGTCTTACGCTCTTTGATATGATTGAATGCGCAAGCTATCAGCTCTTTCTCTAATGATTTTTCTGGCACTTCAATTTTAAATGAATCGACTAGTTGAACCAGAATTTGCCAATAGGTATGCATCGTTCTTAAGCAAGAAACAACCGTTATATCGCGTTCTTTTACTAATGCTTCAATGTGCTCACGTAAGACAGAGGCACATCAACCGAAGTTCCGGGCAAGCCATTACTACCACTTAAAGGTGCAGCATAGTTTTCACCGGTAACAGGGTTAACTAAAAGACCTACTTCACCCCAGGGCCCTAAGGCCCAAGATTCAAGTTGCCCTTCCTCTAAAATATAAGTTTCCTTACGCCACTCAAAACCATAAGCGAAATTAGTATTCTCGCTTATTTTTCTGGAAAAGTCAGCGTTGAAATTTACCTCTTTTTGTATTAAATCACCGAGTTCGAAATCCCGGGGAGAATTGGGGCCAAAAGATGAATTCAAGGTATTATCATATAAATACACCATTTTGTTAGAGCCAAAATAACCGCTAAAATCGTAAAATGTAGCGTTATCATATTCGCCTCTTAGACCAAAGGTAGAACCAATGTCGGTTATATCAGCTTCCAGATACGGAGTATAACCGGCGGGTAAACTATCACACCAACAAAAGTTACCCTGAGAAGGGTCATCAGGGACGATTGGCATCGGTTGCAACGAAAAATGGTCCGGTGTTCGATAGAAAAAACGAAAATTGCCGTAGTAATCTGCGTAGTTACCAAATGCATAAAATTGTTGTTTGTCGTTAAATGCATAACCTATATTCCAGGCTGTTCTTAAACCGTGATTTTCCGGTCGGCCCCAGGTTTGGGCCTGAGAGTCGCCGGAGTATGGACTGTCCTGACCAACATTAGGGATGCCTGCTTCAATAGCAGTTATAGCCGCTAATGGTTGCGTCCCGCGAACGAGTTGATCATCATCAATATATTCAGCACTGAGATTGATAAAACCTTTGTTGCCGAAGGGTAAGCCTTTATTTATAGCAAGCTTCAAAGCACGCTCGCCCTGGTAAAAATTGCCCCACTGCAGGTCAACGTGACTACCTTCGCTACTGTCTTTTAGGATAAAATTAATAACACCTGCGATTGCATCGGAGCCATATTGAGAAGCGGCAGCATCACGTAAAAGTTCAATATTTTTGAATGCGATAACGGGTAATGGGCCAGGATCAGCTGCTTGAGAACCTTGGGTCGCAGCAGGCCCACCGTGCTGGATCAGCGCGGAACGATGGCGACGTTTAGAGTTGATGAGTAACAACACGTTATCAGGTGGCAGTCCGCGTAACGATGTAGAGTGAACAAAAGCGGCACCGTCGCCAGCTCTCACCATGGTATTGTAAGATGGCATAAGCTCTTTCAATATTGTACTCATATCACCAGAGCCGTGAAATTCAAGTAAATCAACACCAAAGGAGTCAACCGGGACAGTTGAATCTAATAGATCTTTGTTTTTTTTGCGTGTACCTGTAGTTATCTTAACATTGAGCAGTTCTTCAATTGTCATATCAAGAATGTATTCTAGGTCCTCTTCATCAGAACTTGAAACATTGCTCGCATAGCTTAATGCCATAATTAGCAAACATATTCTGATCACCTCATAAAATGTAAACTTTCTCATAATAATAGCGTTGGAAGATTTAGCGCTTCATGTGAGTATAGTCAAACGTTAGGAAATTTCTTAAAATTAAAGAAAAAGCTCCCTAAATCTCACTTTCAGCTGCAAAGAAATGGTTTGCTAATATGGCAAAACTAGTGAGAAAGATATCCGAGAGAAACCAAAAAGAATAGGGGGTAAGTAGGTTTATCAAAGCACAACTCTTAAGTTGAATTAATTCCGCTTATCAAATGGTTGAACAATGGGATGATTGATAGGAAAATAAAAATGACCGAAAATATCGGGTCACTGACTTAGTTCGGCTTGCCTTTATGGAGGTGTCCATATATGTCTGTTTTATTTGTTCTTACATAGAGTAATAAATAAAATCAAGTTTTTCACCTAATTTATAGATTCGTATACACTAACAGCATTGTTATTTAGGTCAACACCGGGTATGTTATTAGTTATCGAAAAAATGATAGTTTCTTCAAGATTACTCACCTTTTCACCAATAGGAAGTGAAAAATTATTTTTTGCAAATACAGAAAGAACTTTATTAATATCTTCTTTTTTGACTGACCCCGAATTTGATTTCACAACAATGTTGGTTGGATTATATAATTTAACAGGGTGTCTATTACGACTGAGTTCTAAATCATAAGTGATCTTTACTTCTCCTTGTGTTCCTTCTTGGTAAGCTGACTCGGGATACTCAATCCCTCTGGAAATAACCGGGTGTGGATGATCTAAAAGACTAAATTTATTCACTTTATTTCTAATTTTAGTAGAACCTACTATTAACCAATTCCAGTGAGTATCAAATTTATTGGAAATACTCGAACGATTTGAAATATCAACAAGCCCAATCATTAAACTTCCCACTTCTTTTAAACGGTAAGTTAAAGATCCATCGCCAAACGATAAATGCATCTCATCTTTCACATACTTCCAAGTACCTTTGGTGTAAGTAGAAAAAGTTGAGTGAATCTCAGAATAAATTTCAAGTTCGGCAGCATAATTTTTATAGAGTCGAATGATTCGGTTTGATCCAAAGGGTGATTGCACGTAAAAAGTCTTAGGTGTATCTGTTTTTGCATGTTTGTCATAATACCTATTAAGCCGTTCTTTATCTAAATTAGTTAGTTTGGTATTAAGAAAGTTTCTCGGATGGCGAACCTTAAACACGAAATGCCGGATTAGATCAGAGCTAGCGGAATAATATATTCCTATGTCAGTTACCCCCGAATTTTTAACGCTACCATATTCAACATCATAAAAGGGAGCCTTACAATGAGGAAGAACAATATTTACGTATGGACTTAACCAGTCGATGCAGTATCGTCCAGCGGGCAGAGATATAACAGACGCCATTCGTGGTTGATGTTTTACTTTTTTGATAAAACCCGTATCAATGTTTTTTAAGGTGTATGAATATAGGCCTTCTGGCTTATTTAGGAGTTGTAAATTTTTAGTCATTGCTTGAAGATTAATACGAATGACCAACAAGCCTTCTCCCTCAAGAAAAGTTTTAGGTATACGGTAGCCTAATTGTGTAACAAGATCAGTCTTTTTTGCCGTTGTTTTGCATCCAGAAATAAAGATCGCAAGCAAAAGAATTATAATTATTTTATACATATGACGATTTATTTAATAAGTGAGTATCAAAATAGCTTTTTACTAAAATTGTTCATTATTTTGAGAGCCGTATGGAAAAATTAGGACAATAAGAATTTTTGTTAGTAATGAGGATTTTCTTACAGTTATGAGAAAATGTCCATCATTATATTTAGACATGAATTGGCTTAGTGTGTTTTACAACTTTTTGCAAACCCAATTTTTCATCAGACAGTCTACTTATCGGTAATCTCTTACTTAGTTGTGGGGGATTATCTATCTTAAATTCATCAAAAATTGATCAATTCCACCAGCATGGCGAACAGAGGAAACCTATTTTATTTCAAACTAATTTTGAATTTCTTACGTCTATAAATAAAATAGCTAAAATAATGGGAGCAAAACCATGTCCAGAAAACTTATAACTCTCAGCTTGCTGACCGCATTCAGCTTTATATGCAACAGTCAGTTAGTAATGGGAGAGGTTTCACAAATAAATGCGAAACAAATCGAAGCTATGGAGCGAACATTTAAGCGTGCGGTCACAAAGAAGGGGATTGTCACGGCGGGTGTAGGCATCATTAAAGACGGTAAATTGGTCTGGACCGGATATTATGGTGAGCAGCGCCCAGGTGTACCTGCCTCCTCCAATACACAATTTGACGTCGCATCGATCACCAAGACAGTAGCAACAGAAACAATACTGAAACTAGTCCAGCAAGGCAAAGTGGATCTGGATGAATCAATGGCGCCTTACTGGGTTGATCCTGATATTGCAACTGACCCTCGGCATAAACTGCTGACACCAAGAATGGCCCTCACCCACACCACCGGTTTTTTAAACTGGCGGTTTTTTTCGGACGACCTCACCTTGCGACTGGTTAATGATCCGGGAACTATTTACGGATACTCGGGAGAAGGCTTCGAATACCTGGCAAAGTACGCGGAAAATAAACTTGGCAAAACCTTTGAAGACTTGGTAATCGAAAACATTTTCAAACCCTTGGGGATCCGCAACGCATCATTCAGTGCCCGCAAGGCGAATTTCCCTAATATCGCCAGAGCCATCACTGAAGAGGGTGAGGTACCAGGATACTACTGTCGACCCGGTGGCAGATTTTGTCGGATAGAAGGGGAGTCTTCAGCGGCAGATGATCTTGTCATTACGGTGGAAGCATACGCCAAATTCCTGATCTCGATCATCAACGCCGATCAATATGACAAAGCTTTGGTAAAGGAAAGAAACCAGGTATGGGTGGGCAAGGGGAAGCACTCTGTCGTAGATTGCAGGTCAGTCCCAAGTGATCAATGCCCCAAAGCACAGGGTTATGGCCTGGGCTGGGTAGTGCTCGATTTTGATGATGAAAAAGTGTTAATGCATGGGGGGAGTGATTGGTCTGAAGTGGCAGTGGCCTATTTCTATGAGGGATCCAAAGATGGCGTCATCATATTCCTTAACGCTCCCAATAAAAGGGCTTTAGGCGCAATGCACGAGCTAATCTTGTCCATCGATCCGGACTCCCCTATTGCGGCTCAATATAAGCGTTGGTATAAAAACACATAAACCCCAGACTAAATTAAGGACTTGGTCATTAGCGCTAGTGTTACCACTAGCGCTAACTTGTATGGCTGTCGGCAAAAATGAGAACTCCCAGTTTTCACTACGACGGCTTTTAAACTTAATATCACCACAATATTGAGTTACAGAAATAATTTGTTGGTAGTCATTCACGCCTTCATAGTGAAAGTCAATATATTAGAAAGCGGATTCTGCTAAGCTTATAAAAACTAATAATAGAAAAGACTAATAATAGGCAGTCAGATTAATCTAAAGAGCAAGGGTTATTATCAGGCTGTTTGTTTTATCTTTTATTAATGTAACAAGATACAAAATAGTTTAACAACCTATCTTAAGAATATTTCTAACACGGTTTTTTATTTCTCCTTGTTAAAAGAATAACCTGTGCTGCTTGTTGTGCTGGCACCAATATCA
>CAZOBX010000322.1:0-4748 GCA_964578045.1 uncultured Kangiella sp.
CTATAGCAGAGATTGACGAAGATACTGAGTTGGTCGAAATTATGGACGTAAAATTAAACGAATCAGCGAATATTTTATCTGATTTTATTAGATTGAAGAAACAATCTGCTATTGCTCAAGTCATTGAGGTTAAACCCAATTCATAGATAAGAGATTGAGAAATTATTTTAATTGAACAGGGCACGATGTAAGTGCCCTTTTTTATATTTTATGTTGTATCGATGGATAGTCTGGTACTCAATAAAAAACTTACCAATAAAAACAATCCTGAAGTGATCAGACAATAAATAAAACCGTATTGCTGATATATTAATCCTGAAAGGATTGTACCCACTAGCCGACCTGCAGCATTTGCCATATAGTAAAATCAAACGTCGAGTGATATTGAATCCTGTCGGGAAAATTTTACAATTAGAAAGCTGTGCAGTGAAGAATTGATTGCGAAAATAATACCGAAAAAAAATAGTCCAAAAATTAATACTGAAGCAAAAAATGAAGGCAATAAGTCCATCAAAGTCGCAATACCAAAAGGTATAGTTGATAACAAAAGAACCCACCAAGATAATGCCTTTTCTGAACTTAAAGTTCTTTGAAAGTAGGTTGTAATTTTTGGCGTTATTCCTTGAACGATTCCATAACCTATAACCCAGACAGCGAAGAAATCACCAACCATTGGTCAGGAACATTTGTCCCGCTAAATCACTAAGTTGGCGAAACTGAATAGCGACAAACAACTAGCACGGCCAACAGTACCACAGGACGCTTATTATATGTCTGGTTTTCAAGGGCAAAGTGTGGTGATGATTCCTTCCAAAGGATTAGTTATTGTAAGATTGGGTTATACAAAACCTGGAGCTAACTGTGGGATCGAGCCTCTGATTGCTGGCGTGATAAAAGCCATTTAACCTCAACTCGGGATAAGAATAGCCATCCAGCACAACTATTTTAGCGGCTCTCCGCGTTGATTTTGCTACCAATAGCCAGCTATTACTTCGCAAACTCACCTTGATATCCACTAAAATAGTTGCACTGGACTAAAATTAAACTCTAAGCTAAAACAATAGGAACAGTGATATTTTTGTAACTTTCTAGAATATATACGTTGTTTGGCTTTTCTTATCCCGAGTTGAGGTTATTTAAAGCGAGGCGAAATCCTTGTTAGGTTGATCTGGCTTCCAGGCCAGAACATGGTAATCCGGAAAAAATCGGTTAACCGAAAAGAAGTACCAGCAGATAGAATAGTTGAAAGTGAATAAAATAAAGGTGGATGCTATATCTCCCAGCCCAACAAATCAGTCTCGTTGACCAGTGCTTGGCCTGCCAGTTATACAGGGTTTTGAAGTGATATTTTGAAAACAGGGTTTTACCTAAAAATATTCCCAATAACACTAAACCAAACCAGGGTACCAGTGGAGCATAGTCATCGGTAATTGGTTTGACTGTATTCATACCAATCCATTGAAACCAGGGATGATCTAAAGTGCTTAGATGAATAAATTTACCGCAGGCTATGAATGCCAAGCCGACAACCAAATTGATCCAGTAAAACCTGACAAACAACAACCCCAAAATGCTACTGACAAATATTAAATGCAAAATACCAAAGAATACGTAATAGTCAGGCCTAACGGTATTACTAAGTAGTGTTATCAGTAGGAAGTAAACCACCAACAATAACAGGCGTTTTAAATAAGATCGTATATTCAATCTATTCCTGGTGGCTAAGAAAAGACCAATGCCTACCAGAGCCAGGAACATAAATACAATGAGCGATCTGAAACTTATCCAAAAAATATCGGTCGAAAAATGGATATTAAGATAGCCAATTTGAGCGAGGCCAAAACTCAGATGGTAAATAAACATCAGCCCAATCGCGATTCCTCGGACATAATCAAGGATTTGGTAGCGTTTGGTATTTACTAGATTGGGCATGTTTTATGATAAATAGCGCATAAGTTATCCGGGAGTGTACCGAGTTTTCTAGTATGTTACTATCAATCTTATCTCCTATCTTTGACAAATATAACCACAAAAGCGAATCCATATTAAATGCCATTTTTTAGAATTTCTCTTATCCAGCGCCAATTATTTCTTTGCCTAACACTCCCCTTAATTTCACTTGGTCCGTGCTTTGCGAATGACTATAAGCAAACTGAAGACGAGCAAAACGTTTCTCAGTTAACCAATATTTTACCGCCTTTGATTAAATGGCATGGCAAAAGCGAATCGTTAATACAATCGAGTGACAATCCCTGGCAAACCTTTGCCGAAAAGACCGGATTGACTGATACGCCAAATTACAGCCAAACAATCGAATATATCGAAAAACTGGTTAATAGTGATCCACGTCTACAAAAAGTTTCTTTAGGTAAAAGCCCGCAAGGTCGCGATATCTGGATGGTAATCGCCACTAAAGAAGGCGTCAGCGATCCAGACACTTTAGACAAATTAAACAAACCAACATTATTGGTACAAGCAGGTATACATTCTGGCGAAATTGATGGTAAGGATGCCGGCTTAATGCTGTTAAGAGATATTATCCATGGAAAGAAA
Organism: uncultured Kangiella sp.; assembly: GCA_964578045.1. GTDB lineage: Bacteria > Pseudomonadota > Gammaproteobacteria > Enterobacterales > Kangiellaceae. The sequence goes on from CAZOBX010000322.1 coordinate 2,554, forward strand.
GGCAACTTATTAGACGGAGTCAATTTACTGTTTGTACCGATTTTGAGCGTGGATGCGCACGAAAGACGTTCGCCATTTAACCGAGTTAATCAACGCGGACCAATTAACATGGGCTGGCGTACCAATGCGACTAATCTAAATCTAAATCGAGATTACGCTAAATTAGATACGTCTGAACTTCGTCATATGATTCGAGCGATTAACCGGTGGCAACCAGACCTTTATTTTGATGTGCATGTGACTGATGGTGAAGATTATCAATACGATATTACTTATGGATTTAATCTCAGTTACGCAGATTCTCCGAATATAGGAGTATGGTTAGAGCGGCGATTTAAACCGGTTATTAACGACGCGTTAGCAGCCAATGGCCACAAAGGAGGACCGTTGACTTTTGGTGTGGATTCGATGGCATTTAGCAAAGGCATTGTCGGTTGGTCTCCCTCCCCAAGGTTTTCAAATGGATATGGCGATGTTCGTCAGTTGCCAACAGTATTGTTAGAAAATCATTCTTTAAAACCCTACAAACAGCGAGTTTTGGGCACTTACATTCTGTTAGAATCTACCCTCAAACTGTTGGCAGCAGAAGGAAAAGATTTAATACGAGCGACCAATAAAGATAAAAAACGGCGACCAAAACAAATGGTCGTCTCTTGGCAAACAAATAAAGACGCCCCATTATTAATTGATTATGAAGGGATTGAATATACGGAACTCCATGATGAACTGACGGGATTAGATTATATCCAGTGGGACGGTCGAGCAAAAACATATAAGAATTTGCCAGTTTATGTGATGAACCAGCCAAAGCAAGTGGTTAGAATTCCTAAAAGCTATTGGCTGCCACCCCAATACGATGATGTTATTGAACGATTAAAAACTCACGGCATAAAAATAAAGCGACATATGAAAAAGGTGCGAGTCCAGGCTACTCAACTCAAAGCTAAGGACGTTCAATTAAAACCAGATAGTTTTGAAGGTCGGCAAATGGTAAGTGCAAAATTCACTGAATTGCAAGGAACTTTTGTCCTTCCAGCTAATAGTGTAGAAATTACCACCGAACAAGATCTGGGCCGACTGGTGGTCGCATTGCTTGATCCTCGCGCGCCCGATTCATTTTTTTGTTGGGGATTCTTTAATCAGATATTTCAGCGCACCGAATATATTGAATCCTATGCGTTGATTCCGTTAGCAAAAGAATTATTTTCTAATAATCCAAGACTCAAACAAGGGTTTGAAGGGCTAAAGAAAAATGATGAAAAATTTGCCTCTGACCAAAAAGCGCAAATGCAATGGATTTATAGTCAGTCTGAATTTTATGATAAAGAATACCTTTTATATCCCGTTTTAATGAGTGATTAATTTGATGAATAAAAAACAAACTATGATTGCCTCACTATTATCGAGTTCATTGCTAATTGCGTGCAGCTCTAAACCCATCGAAGAGTATGTAGATTATTTTTATACTTACAAAAGTGTCGAACAAGTCGATAAATTTACGTATGTTCTCTATCTTGGTGAAGAGGGGGCTCAGGGTCACCCTGAAGAACAAAGGTCGAGATCTGCCATTCCGCAAAGACAGAAACAGACGCAAAAAACCTCTCAAAAATCCAGAAATCGATCTTCGAGTGATAGTGCAGATGACTTTATGTCACTTTCTTTTCGTATGGAAGAAGAAGCATTTGACCGACTTGAAAAAATACTGGATGAAAAAAAGTTTTGCGATGGTGAAATCAAATACGAGACTAACGAATATACCTGGTTGCGTTATACCATAAAAGGTTATTGTCGAGGCTAGGCTTAACGATAACGAAATAACCAGATTTGACAAGCTCAATATTCAAGTTTTCATATTTCGGGTTGTCGAAATAATGGTTTCTAGCGATTTACCATCCGACAGTTGAGCATTAATGATCTCTATTTCGCCATTCGAGACTTTTTCCTCTAAAACTTGAGTGGTTATTTCGCATATTTTTATACCTTGCCGATCAACAAAAATATAAAGCCCTTTGGATATAATCCGCGCGGCTAATTTACAGCGTTTAGTTTCTTTATCAATATTTATTTTTATCCAGGTACCTACGGTGATAAAAGTGATGTCGACATTGGAGATGACAGGATTTGATTGCTCTTTGGATGACGACCGGATTTCTTGTGCTGATTCTATCGGCGGGTTAATTTTATCACTAGCAGAT
>CAZOBX010000322.1:4758-6110 GCA_964578045.1 uncultured Kangiella sp.
GTTGATCAGCACTTCTGTCTTGTCTTCGTTTTTTTCTTCGATTTTATTTTCTGCCTGTAAAGCTATTTCGGCATTCAGTTTATCTAGTTCTTTTTTTTCTTTAGCTGCATTTTGACGCTGTTTTTTTGAAATAACTTTTACATATTCGCTTAATTGCGCTAAGTATAATTTGCTGGACTCCTTATAGATATCCGTTTGCTGTAGAGGACAGATGCTTTCGTCTATTAATCGTTCAGAAAACGTATGGGTATCTAACTTATGTGATTTATTACCGTTAATATCAACAAAAATATGCTGTCCGACACTTTCAATCGATAGCACCAGTTTGTGTAATGACTTGCTTTCATCCATTATGAAGTAGAACCAAGGATAATGTTTGCCATTTTCAATCAAGGTCGCGACTTTAGGGTCAAGCTCCTTGTCAGTCGGATTGTTGTTAAACCGTAAGGTTAGCGTTTGTATATCTTGATTTAGGTTTGCAAAAAGCGTATCAATCGGTTGTTGGTTAATTAGTGGAGCAAGCTCTTCTGATTTTTGGCCTTGAGTTTTATTTGATTCGGTCGACAAATCAGCAAAAATGCCTGTAGGTTTAAGTCGAAGAATTTCTTCTGACTCGCTATTTGATTCGCCGGATTGAATCAAGCGATCTGAGTCTTCAGCTTCTTTAATGGTTTTTTCAGAATCGCTAATCAATGCAATATGCATCGCTTCGATATCTGCCAACAATGCACCAGATTCATCATCATCGAGCGCAGTTTTGTCAAATCCAGCTTTAAGCTGTTGTTTGATTATGGGTAAGTCTTCGAAAAGTTGGTCCAGAGATCGTCTGTTTCTGATCGGTTTCAAGCTGATGATTAGTGACTTCATTAACTGCAAGGCATCACTAAAGGCATTATCGTCTTCTCTCAAATATTCCAGTTGTAAGAGTTTAAGCCATGGCCGGTTAAAAATACGCAGTAAAATATCAGGTAAATCATCTAGTTGATTGACTTGAGAAACGATCTGACAGGTCACCTGATTTGCAGCTAGTATTTTTGCTTTGCCCAGTTCAGTTTCCTTTAACCTTTTTTCGAATATTAAAGCTCTTTTTTGTTGGTTATTTTTTATTTGGACAACTTGTCGTATAGCGCTTGAAAAATGATCGGATAACTGCTGTTTGCTTGAGTTCGAAAAAAGCAGTATTTGTGATAACTTCGAATAGGTTGGATATCCTATCTTGCTTTCATCTTTCCAGAATTTTTCGTAGTCAAGGAGTTCATTGATTAGTAAAAAACCAGTATGTTGTGGATCGAGAATAATCTTTGGCTGTGTAATCGCTAGTCGAAATAATGGGATTTGAATCTGATCAATTA
>CAZOBX010000323.1:0-6086 GCA_964578045.1 uncultured Kangiella sp.
CGGCGCGGCACTTTGCCCGACCAGCACCGCCATTGAAATAGCGATCGCTTTTTTTGAACGAAAAAAATAATTCGCTGATTTGGTTGTTTTGTTTTGGTGTAAAAGTGTCATATTTTGTTCCTATATGTTTTTTTTGTTTTTACGATTTGTTTTTATTCAACATAACATCGAATAGTATTTTTGCCCTGGAATTGTTGGTTAGAAACTCTACAACGTCCGGGCATATCATTTAAAAAACAGCAAAGCGACACCACAATCGCTTAATCCTTAGCGATTGATTAACGGCTCTATTTTAAATTTTCTGAGCACTAAAAAAATTGGAAACTTGAGGTTCTATTTTGTGCTTATTTTCTTCTGTGTCTTTATGGTTAATTCTGTGGTTTCTTTTAGAAAAAGAAAGGTCCGGTTTTCTTTTTATTGTTTTAACTAAATATCAAAAGCGCCCGCAAATTTTGTCAGACCCTGTTACTAGCGACGTAATAAAATCGAAAATAATGATTTTCAGGTTAAAAAAATCAGTATCTGAGATATTTATTAAATCAATTGGTAAGTAGGACTAAAGGATTTTATTATTAATTGAGCGGGAACAACTTTGACATGATGGAGTGACAACAAATAGTACAAAACCGACAAATTTTCATACCTGGGCGACAATTTACAGCTGCAAAATGATTGATTGCGTTACAAAAAATAATCAGTTTGTATAGTAGGTCACACTAAGTCCCAGCTTTAGCTGTAGCCTATAGATGCAAAAGCAATAAACGAATCTCAAAACGAAATATTATTTGTTTAGTCAATAAGCAAGTTCGGGGATCAGCCAGTAAGTAAAAAGTAACAGACAAAGTCTATAGGTATCAGGTATCCGGCTTTGGGGGTTCACATTATACGGTAACCCAGGAACTCTTTTGGGGTCATTCCAAACCAACTCTTAAAGGCTCGATGAAAAGCGCTGGCTTCAGAATAGCCCAAAGTTTCAACCAATGAGTCAATGTTTTTTCCATCCCTAAGTCCTGTTACAGAAATCTCCTTACAGACTTCTTCTTTTAAACAACGAAAAGATGTTCCCTGTGCCAACAGTGCCCTTTGTAACGCTCGAACTGGAATACTGAGGGCGATACTCAACCGCCCTACATTGGCTTTAGCAACCCCTTGGTCAATGATGAATTGTTTGACCTCTCCGATAAGCGCCTGGCCTTGAGTTTTCGAAGCTAATAACTTTTCTGCATAGGCCTTGTTCATTTCATAGAGATAAAGGTCTCTGCCGGGTAATGGTTGGTCAAAACCTTCCACTGAATAACAGATACAGGTATGAGAGTGCCTGGATACGACTTGAGTATTCAATCGTCGTCCGATGGTATCAGCAGCCACTTTGCTATCAAATCCAATCATATAGGGAAGCCGGTGTCCGTTGGTTATTTCTCTTAGCATACAAACTGTTGCCACAATAACCGACTGAATTTGATGGGAGTTAGCCGGTACTGCATTTTCCGTGGGCAAATAGATGTATTCAATTTGATCGCTGGATTTTTCGCAAATAAAACGCCCGCTATCACTGATCAAAGATTGATAACGCAAGATATTATCCATTGCGTTAAAGGCTGTGCCGCTGTGCCAGATTACTGGCGCCAATACTCCAATAGCGCGGTAATCTAGAGAGCTACCAAGGGTGTAGCCCAGTAGTGGATCTTGGGATAGAAGCTGAGCCCTGTGCCACATTTCTCGAGCTGCGCCCAACTCCAGGCGCTGACCGCTTTTAAACTTCGCTCCCTCGAAGCCAGGTAGCCCGCGGGTAATAACCGCAATATCTAAACCAAGGTTTAAAAAGCCCCTTAAGACGCCATTGATCCACAAGTCACTAATAGTCAAATGGTTCATAAATTTGTCCTGATAAAGTCATTAGACATGATACTAAGCGTCCAAATAATAATAATTTATTGTCGTAATATGTCAATTTATGCGGGTTATGTCAATCGAACCAGGCCTTGACCGTGATACATTGAGCTGGGATTAATTAAGAGGAGATAATGATGGGTGACTACAATATTAACGGTCTTGCCATACCGCTGTTTCTATTTTTTATGTTAGTGGAATACCTGTATTTACGCCTGCGCGGGCGTAAACTGCATCGATTCAACGATACCGTGAACAGCCTTTCTATGGGGTTGTGCTTATTAGTCTCAGACGCTTTGTTAAAAGCTTATACTTTTGCGATTTTTAGCCTGTTATTTGAGCAATATCGCTTTTTAGATTTTGCTATCGACGATCCAATCACATGGCTCCTGTCATTTTTGGGTGTCGACTTTTGTTATTACTGGTTTCATCGCGTCGCTCACGAGCGAAATTTTTTGTGGGGGGCTCACGTAGGACATCACCAAAGTGAAGAATACAACCTTACAACGGCGCTTCGCCAGAGTGCTTTTCAGTACGGATTTTCCTGGATTTTTTATTTACCACTGGCACTTCTTGGCTGTCCTCCGATAGTATTTCTCATCCAATTTATGATTTTGAAGTTGTACCAATTTTGGATACATACTCAGGCGATCAATCGGATCCCTTTGATAGAGGGTATTTTTTCAACACCTTCTAGCCATCGCGTTCACCATGCAAAAAATCCTTGCTACATTGACAGAAATTACGGTGGGACATTGGTGATATGGGACCGTTTATTTAACACCTGGCAACCCGAATTATCCGTGGAACCCTGTCATTATGGCACCACACGTCCGTTAGATACATTAAGTCCGATTAAGGCAAACTTTCAACACTGGTCGATGCTTTTCGGAGACACTTTAAACACCCGATCTTATTCTGATAAATTGAAACTTTGGTTTATGCCCACAGGTTGGCGTCCACTTGACTGTACTGGGCTAGCCAACGGCCAGCAACAAGTACTACAAAAATCAGGCAGTGAAAACCACCAAAAGTACGATCCACAAGTGAGTCAATCTACGCGTCGCTATGTCGCATTTTCGATGAGTTGCATTATGATTATCGCAGTGATGTTTTTATTTTTGACTCCACAGTTGAGCGCATTGCAGTGGTGTGTTGGCGTCATCACTTTGATCGGCGGGGTAATTATGAACAATCGTTTTTTGCAAGGTGAATATTCGGTTTGGTTTGTCGAGCTAGTGCGCTGGCCGCTTGTTATTTGGTTAGCCGTTCAATGCTGGACTTTTCATTCGGAAACAACTTTAATCCATAGTACCAAACTACCGGGTTCCCCCATGGTTGTTTTAAACTACGCAGGCACGCCCTCGTTTTGGCCAGAATGGCACCCAAGTTCAACCCAAATCTGGGCAACACGAGAAGGACCGCTTAACGCGAATGAACATTTTAAGGAACAAATTCAAGTGACTACCGGTCTCCAATCTTTAGAGTGGACTGTCATTGAGCATCTTCCTGGAAAACGTTGGATAGCAGAGGCTATCAACGATGATAATGGCGTTAAGGTCAAACTTCAATACGAGGTAGAGTCAGAACAATCGAGCGACTCGCAAACTCTGTTTACCCGAACGCTAAGTTATGAGTTACCCAACTTCGGTTACACCGTGTTTAATCAACTTTACTTCAAAAAACAAACCGATAAAACATCAGTCGCTGCCCTTGAGCGGTTAAAACAGGCGCTGGCGAGTCGCAATGATTTTTGATTCGATTGATAACTTCAATCGGGTTGCTACGGATGGTATGATCGGCTATGTACAAGACTGAGCAAAACTCATAATAAGAAATAGAAACACAACCAAAATAAAACAAAAATGAAAAAACTGCATCAATACCTGGGGCTATTAATGCTCCTTCCTTTTCTTGCCTGGGCGATTACCGGTGTATTCTTCTTTATTAAACCGGGATATAAAGCGGCCTATGAAAGCTTGCCGATTAAAACCTATCCATTAGCACAATTGCCCCATATCGATATCGAAAAAAATTGGAGTGAAGTTCGCTGGCTGCGCTCAATATTAGGCAACCATTTATTGGTTAAGACTGAAGAAAGTTGGCAACAGATCGACTATCGTACTTTGCAGGCGGCAGAGCTTCCGGGAGAGCAACAGGTTCGATTACTGATCAATGATGCGATTCAATTAAACCGACAGCGCTATGGCCATATTCAAACCATTGATGGTGTCAAAATTAATATGGACAGTGGCGTTGAAATCAGCCTTAACTGGTCGCAAATGAGTTTGTACCAATCCGGTATTGATACTCTCCTTATCAACAATATGTATAAAATTCATTACTTGCAATGGACTGGAATTCAATCCATCGATAAAGTCTTAGGCATCGTTGGATTAGGACTGATCGTTATTTTGGCGTTGTTGGGTTTATCAATGACGTTTAGACGGAAAACAATCATTGCTTAATAATAATCTTCCCGCCTCGGTTTTGGGCAACGATATTAGGATAGAACATGCAACAAGTTATTGTTAGCTGGTCTTCAGGCAAAGACTCAACCTTGAGTCTGCTACGACTGCTGGATAATCCGGAGGTCGAAGTTGTAGCGCTTTTTACAACTTATGTTAAAGATTCAGTTCCGTTTCAAGAAACGCCTTTAGAGGTCATAAAATTGCAAGCCAAACGACTTGGAATACCTTTAATCAAAGCTAAGCTGCCCAAGGTGTTTCCAGAAAACCAGGTTTATCAGACTATAGTGGTTAACGCTTTAAAACAAAGTAATATCGAGTTTGACAGCATCGCTTTTGGGGATATGTTTTGCAATGGTATCGAAGACTACCGCCGGAGTTTCCTTGAGCCAGCTGGCATACAATGTTTGTTTCCTATTTTAGCTGAAAAGCCTGAGAGTTTAGCCCAGGAAGTGATCGACCGAAAAATAGAAACCCGTGTTATTAGCGTAGATACAGAACAACTTGATGGGCAATTTGTTGGTCAGCTTTACACCAGAGAGTTTATTGACAGTCTTCCTGAAACCGTGGATCCTTGCGGAGAAAATGGCGAATTTCATACCCTGGTTACCAATATACCCCAGTTCTCAAAGCCTATTGAAATCGAGCTGTTAAATATTGATCACAGTAGTCGTTTTCATGTACAAAAATATCGGCTTAAAAGCAATTTGAGAAATTAGTCCATAGTGCAGGTAACATCATTATCTTGTAGGTTTCAAATCGAATTTCAGCCGCTTGTGTATGAGCATCTGAGCGGCGGTTGTTGAAATGAAGCGCTCGTTGGTAACGGCCTCTTAACCGCATAAAGCAGCGTTTTGTGCATTGGTTTACGAAGCGCTAAGATTCGATTAATCTTTATTCATCTCCCAATTGAGCTTTCAGTAGAAAAAATTAAATGGCAAACATTGGTACTTTCCAAAAGACTATGTCCCTTTTTGCCACTTAGCATTGTTGCCAATATTTAATGGTGGTCATCAAAGGCCGGAAATTCGGATTGAGAAGCGACTTTGTGTACATCTTCCAGTAGGGATTTTGGGTTGTACATTATTCCTGACTTAATCACTGTTTCAATGGTGCGCGTGTTTTTGATGTCTTCAAGGGGGTTGGCTGTGAGAATTAGCATATCCGCCAATTTTCCAGTTTCAATAGTGCCTACATTATTTGAATTGTAGACAAAGTGACTACCGTTTTTGGTGGCAATTTGAATAACATCATTATTGGATATTCCTGCTTCAACAAGCAGTTCTAACTCTCGATGTAAACTCGCACCAGGCGTTATCCATGGCATTCCCACATCCGTACCGGCACCAATTAATACGCCACTGTTAAAAAGCTTTAATGTGAGTTCATTCTCCAATTTATACAGTGGTCTTAGAGACGTTATAACTGATTTATTTTCTTCATTCAAATAACGATTTTCTTTTTCCCAGCCTTCTGACCAAAGCCAATCTGCCGCAGATTTGGGCATTTTGTCGGTTTCTAATTGAGATAATATTTTAGTTACCTCATCATGTCCAAATGACAAGGTCTCCGAGGTTACAAGTGTTGGGTCAACCATAACATTAGCTTTTAACAGTGCTTTTATTAATCGGTTGGTTTCTGGCCCGTTAATATCGATATAATCGTAAATTTTCTGGCCTGCAGTTTCAATCGGCGCACCAACCAGTTTTACTAGTTCCCACTCGCTTT
>CAZOBX010000324.1:0-6043 GCA_964578045.1 uncultured Kangiella sp.
AGGTCATACGATGAATTTTAAGAGAGACACAATTGCAGCCAGGCTCTTATTCAAAGAAAAAGCCCTACCGGAAACGGTGGGGCTTTTTTTTTGAATAATGGTTCTGGGATTGATTTCCTTGAACAGGGAGATGGGAGTGTAACGAGCCCCCATGTGTACCCAAAGCATTCGCTTTGCTCGCGGGGCATGCTAACAAAATTGCCGCGAGTAATTTTGAGCAGCCGGAGGCTGACCCCGAAGGGGCGGAGGGCAGGATGCCCGGAGTAAAGTAGGTCATACGATGAAGGTTTAGAGAGGCACAATCTCAGCCAGGCTCTTATTGCAAAAGAAAGCCCCATGGATAAGGATGGGGCTTTTTTTTGGTTGAAATCTAAACGATAATAGGAGCGATTCGTCAAAATGACCGAAACAAAAGAATGATATTCTTAAGGTCAGATCGTTTTCACCGAGTAAAAGTGCAGGGTCTGATAGCATCTTCGCGGCTACCAAAAGTAGGTGCCTTAAGCAAAGAGCGCTCCTACAGGGGTGCGGATTATTCAGTAAGATAATTTAAGGCATCTGAATCTGAGAGCCGACACTTTGGCCCGGTACAACAATCTTTGAAGCTTGCTCTCTTTGATAATCCTGGATTTCTTTCATGGTTTGTTCCATCGACTCTTTGGCTGCATCACCAAAAAGAGTCATCGCACTAGCGAGATTGTCAGCTTTTAATTCAAAATTAAGCGGCAGGGCGCCTCCTGGTGTCATGACCTGAGTTTGACCAAAATAAGTAACAGCACGGGAAGTATCGACCTCTCCAGATAGCAATACAGGTGTTAGCACTCTAATGCTGCCTACTTTTTGATCAGAATAGACTTCTTCTTTTACCAAGGATGCTTCATCGATTTTGATATCGGGAAATTGCTGATTCATTAAATATAACTCTAGTGATTTAAAAAAAGTATTATAAAACAGACGTGGGGTTTTATCACTGATTGTGGTTATAATAATGGTCCCATTACAACAAAAGAGTTTTTAGAAAATTGTCCGATAGCTGGTATGTTTATATCATAAAAGCGTCAGATGGTCGCTTATACACCGGCGTGACCACGGACATGCAAAGACGTTGGTCAGAACATTGTGAAAGTGCCGCTAAAGTTAAGAAAGGCGCAAAATTCTTTTGGGGTCGAAAACCTGAATCCTTGATGTTTTTATTAGCAAGTGAAAATCGATCTAGCGCTTGCAAAGAAGAAGCAGCAATAAAAAAATTGAAAAGAACACAGAAGTTTTCATTAATCGATTCCCATAGAAACGAATTAAGTCAATCCACTAAATTGTCAGGGATCACACTGGGAGAGTTTTAAGATAAATGATATTTAAAGAAGTGTCGCGTTTGATCGTTAAGATTCAAGCTGAGTTAACTTTGCAATACCCTTTTCTGGAATCGTGGGAAATATCTTTTGATAGTGCTAAAAAGCGAGCGGGGATATGTAAAATTAATACTAAAGAAATATCTTTTAGTATTAATCATATAGAAAACAATGATATTGAAACAATAAAGGATACAATTCTTCACGAATTTGCTCATGCAATAGCATACCATCTTTATTCGGATAGTGGTCATGGTAAACACTGGAAATTAGTTGCCAGGCAAATAGGCGCCATACCTAAAGCGAAAGGGGCTTTTAATTTACCGATTGCACCCTGGTTACTCGTTCACGCTTGTTCTAAAACTTCTCGAATTAATCCAATAAGTGAAAGATTCAGGCGTAATAGTAAAATAAAAAATTACTTTTTGATCGGCCGGCCCGAAACAAAAGGAGAATTATTTTTTATTAAATATGTCGACTACAAACAATTCAAACAAGGCCTGCTTGATCAGAACAGGTTAGAGTTATTTCAATAACTTTGTTTCAAATAACTGCGCTATTAATCTACTTGAGTCCAAATCATTTCGCCAAACTATGCAGCGACTAATGAAGCGTGCAAAGGGATTGGCCGTCTGGCAGGATTCTGTTCGTTTGAATACAACTTTATTTCGTTGATTTCCTGCATGATCGAATAAGCTTTATCCAATACCACTTGGCCTTGCTCAGTAATTCCGGCCAAGTTTTTACCATTACGTTCAAAGATCCGGATCCCCAACTCTTCTTCCAGTAGACGTAATTGCTTGCTTACCCCTGGTTGAGAGGTGTACAGCCTCTCAGAAGCCTGAGTGATGTTTAGGCCATTTTCGGCTATTGCTAGTATGAATCTCAGTTGTTGTAATTTCATTGTTATTTTCCTTAAGGATTAGATTTACAAATAAAAAGTTAAAAATTAATATCAAAATTTGTGCAAAAAAAAACCACCGAGCTTTTGGCTGGGTGGTTTTTTGAGAATTTTACTGTTTAATCAAATTCGCTAGAACACCACCCCTTTACCATGTTTAATCGAAATTCGTACCTGTTTAAACATAGGGAAACACCAGGCACAGACGAGCGCGAGCATACGATAGCTCGCCATATCGGTTGTATTGCGCATGATGTTAGAAAGTGTGTTCATTGCTTTAAAAATGTGTCTTTTGCTTAAGTTGAGCTATTTATAACACGCTTTATTTTCGTTGGTCAACAATTACCCAAATAACTTTTTGTTATATCCCGGCATTTTTGTGCCAATATTAACTATTTAGCAGAGTAAATAACCAAAAAATATAGACAGATAATCTGTCAGATGAGCTATTCTACGACTATATCCAATACGCAAGAATAGTAAGAGATTAATATGAAGCAAAGAGTACTAATCGTTGGCGCTACAGGTGCCGTTGGTAAAGAGCTTATCAGGTTATTAAAGTTAAGAGAATTTCCGCTAAGCCAGTTGACATTATTGGCTTCGAGCCGTTCCGCAGGAAAAGTATTTAATAGCAGTATTGGCAAAATTGAAGTAGAAGCTTTTTCTGAAGAAAAATTATCGGGATATGATATTGTCTTTTTTGCTACTAGCGGTGAGCATGCTAAGCAATATGCTCCGATCGCAGCCGATTCAGGCGCTACGGTCATAGATAATAGCAGTGCATTCCGATTGGACGATAATGTCCCTCTAGTTGTTCCTGAAGTTAATCCTCAAGCAATTACTGAACATAAAGGAATAATTGCCAATCCCAATTGCTCTACTATTCAAATGGTAGTTGCACTCAATCCAATTCATCAGTATTCCAGAATTACGCGGATCGTGGTATCGACTTATCAAGCGGTATCAGGTGCAGGCCAACAGGCTATCAGCGAACTTCAGAGCCAATTACAAGACGTGCTTGACGGTAAATCTGTAAAACCGGAACAATTTACGAAACAGATAGCCTTTAACGTGATCCCGCATATCGATGCGTTTCAAGAAAATGGCTACACTAAAGAAGAAATGAAAATGGTTGATGAGACTTGGAAAATACTCTCAGATCCTGATATTAAAATTTCAGCAAATTGTGTTCGTGTGCCAGTCATTAGAGCCCATTCAGAAGCAATCAATATAGAGACCGAAGCGCCTGTCAGTGAAGCCAAGGCAAGAGAACTTCTTGAAAACACTGACGGAATCATAGTGACCGATGAAAGAGTCAATGGTGGTTACCCGACCCCTGTAGATGCCAGTGAAACTATGGATACCTACGTTGGGAGAATTCGGAAGGATATTTCTTGTGATAATGGTTTGTGCCTGTGGGTGGTAGCCGATCAACTTTGGAAAGGCGCAGCATTGAACGCAATCCAGATTGCAGAATTGTTGATTGAGCGAGATTAAAGTATGAAGGTTTTGAAGTTTGGTGGGACATCTCTTGGTAATGCTGGCAGAATGCGACGTGTCGCAGAAATCGTATCGCAACAAAAACAGGTGCTGGTGGTGTTATCGGCAATTTCAGGTACAACTGATGCGTTGCTCGATATTGTTAAAGCGACCAAAGATGGCGATTTATCCGGTGCATTAGAACTTATCGAATCTCTAACCAAGCACTATGCCTCATACGTTGATGAACTTTTTTTTACCGAGCCAGGTAAAATACAAGCCAGCCTATTCGTTCGGGCCCAGTTATCTGATATTACCGAGAGTATTCAGCAAAAATTTATTCCTTCATTGGAATTTTATTTGTTGGCTAAAGGTGAAATAATTTCAACCAAACTATTCCATTTACTGCTCACTGAGCAAGATAAAAACAGTCATTTATTAAGTGCATTAGATTTTCTAAGACTTGATCAAGATAATAATCCCGACGAAAAATTTCTGGCTGAACGACTTTCGGATCAAATTTTAACGCCTGCCGATAATGTCATTCATATTACTCAGGGATTCATCTGTAGAAATGCCTTCGGCGAAATATCGAATCTAAATCGCGGTGGCAGTGATTACTCTGCGTCGCTCTTTGCTGCGGCGCTTAATTGTGGAGAAATTCAAATCTGGACCGACATAGATGGCATGCACAACAATGATCCCAGATTTATTGATAATACCAGACCCATCCGAGAATTGTCTTTTGATGAAGCGGCAGAACTTGCTTATTTTGGTGCAAAAATATTACATCCAAGCAGTATAAAACCGGCCAGGCGAAAAAACATTCCTGTCAAACTGCTCAATACTCTTGAACCAAGCGCTGTCGGCACACTGATTTCCGATGTAACCACAAGAGGAAGTATTAAAGCCGTCGCAGCGAAAAGTGGGATTACCGCAATTAAGATTCGCTCTAGTGAAATGTTGCAAGCACCCGGTTTTTTACGTCGAATATTTGAAGTATTTGAGTTGTATAAAACCTCAATCGATATGGTGACGACTTCTGAAGTGGCGGTTTCTGTGACCATCGATGACATTCATAATTTGCAATCTATCGTAGAAAGCTTGACGGAATTTGGCCATGTAGAGGTCGATAAAAGTTTATCCATTATATGTGTAGTCGGAGAGTTTTTAGTAGAAAGCAGCGGTTTAGCATCTCAAGTAATCAAATCATTGCAAGATATACCGATTAGGATGATTTCCTATGGCGGCAGTTCCCACAATATTTCTTTGCTGGTATCAGAAGAGCTTAAAGTCACAGCACTAAAGGCTCTGCATCGGGGACTTTTTGATGTTTAGTAGTAAAATTCTAGAACAATTTAAAGCGCTGGAAACGCCTTTTTATCACTATGATCTTAACTTGCTTGGTCAGACATTGGTCAAAGTGAAATTATTAGCAGACAAGTACCAGTTTGATATTCATTATGCGGTTAAAGCTAATTGCAATATACCTGTGTTAAAAGAAGTGCTCGATATTGGTTTTGGCGCGGACTGTGTGAGCGGTAATGAAGTTAAACTTTCAATCGACTGTGGTTTTTCAGCAGAAAAAATATTGTTTGCAGGTGTAGGCAAAACAGACAAAGAAATTCGATATGCATTGTCTAGAAATATTAAGGCATTTAATTGTGAGTCCATTCAGGAAATAGAAGTCATCAATGAGCTCGCCAAAGAAGTTTATCAGGTGACTGAAATAGCGTTGCGGATTAATCCTAACGTTGATGCAAAAACTCATAAACATATAACCACCGGGCTTGATGAAAATAAGTTCGGAATTAACCAGGGTGATTTACCCAAAGTGCTTGAAAGCTTAGCTCCATTAAAAAATCTTAAATTAACTGGATTACATTTTCATATCGGTTCACAAATTACCGATATGAATGTTTTCAAAGGGCTATGTTTGAGAGTGAACCAGATTTCAAAATGGTTTAGTGATCACGGTATAAATATTAAGCATCTAAACCTTGGTGGAGGGCTGGGTGTTAATTATTTGCAACCTGACACGAATAAAATACCTGATTTCGAAACTTATTTTTCGATTTTTAATGAATTTCTTGAGCGTAACGAAGATCAACAAATTCATTTTGAACTGGGAAGGTCGATAGTGGCACAATGCGGAAATTTGATAAGTCGAGTGGTTTATATTAAAGAAGGGCTGAATACCAAATTTGCTATACTCGACGCAGGTATGACCGAATTAATGCGTCCCGCTTTGTATCAGAGTTATCATCAGATCGATAATCTTTCAAGCAGCAAAAAAATCGTTGAGTATGATGTC
>CAZOBX010000325.1:0-6040 GCA_964578045.1 uncultured Kangiella sp.
CACACAATCTGAGCTAAGCGGCCCTACCTTAATCAGTTATTCCTCACAAATCAAGATAATGACTTGATTTTTAAAATGCACGCTATTTAACGACCCTACCCAACAAACATAGGACATATGGCGCTTAGGCGTAATGTCCTATGTCAAAACGCCAATAGATTTATCGATGAGTTAGGTTTAAAAATATAAGAAGTCAATATTAATTTGCCTGTAACAACCAATAGGGTTACCGCCACTTTTTGATTGGCTCGCGAATCTACTAATTTATTTAACTAGGAGAAATCGATATGAAGACATACATCAAAAATATTTTTATTTCATCTGTCGCAATAATTTTAGCGACGGTTACAACTGTCGCTTGGACAGACGGAAGGCACGAGAATTCCCATAGGGAAGTCGTCGAGATTTCTGATGCACGAATTAAGTTCGAAATTAATGCCACCGCCTTTGATGGCGGCATACAAGTTTTTCTCGATGCCGAACCCTGGAAGTGGATGAAAATTTTCGACCCCAGCGGCAAACAAATATTTCACACCAAAGTCAAAGGTAGTATTGGTCAGCAAGGGGGTACAGAGTTGTTCTTTGAAAGTGCAGAGCCTGAGTTTTCCGAACTATCAATTGAAGAGCTACTGGAACGATTTCCTGAGGGAGAGTATCATTTTTTTGGAAAAGGGCTAGAGCGGGAGGTGATGGTAGGCACAGCCATATTAACTCATAACATTCCAGACGGACCAAACTTGTTATATCCTGTTTCAGGCGATCCATTGCAAGACCCCGATAATACAACGGTCTCTTGGGACCCCGTTAGCTCAGTAAACGGCAGTCCTATTATTGCCTATCAGGTAATCGTTGAATATGAAACTGAGGTTACTGCCCTACCAAAAGTCACTTTGGACGTCATGATGCCCGCAACCGCTACAAGTATGAAAGTTCCCGTTGGGTTTCTTAAGTTTGACACAGAGTATGAATGGGAGGTACTTGCGATAGAAGCAAGTGGAAATCAGACACTGTCATCGGATTTTTTCCAAACAATTCCATAACTACCTACTTTCACTGGTGACGGACTGGAACAGCGAGAAAACAGGTTTTCAATGTCCGTCGCCTTATTTTATTGTTGTATTTTTTGGTACTGGGTCTATTCTATCAATATGGATAGGTAGACCCTGAACTAGTTTTATAAAAGGGTTAATAAAATATCAAATTCAGAGCCATAATATGAATGAATTAGTTGATTCTCGCACCCGAATTTGGGCTTTAATTTGTGTGATAGTTGGCATTGGTCTCTATATTCTACTGGATTTGATAGAAGATCCGGATTCGTCACCACTGGATATTGTATTAAATCTTCTTGAAATAACACCTTTAGTCCTGACTTGTGTTGGTCTTGTGGTGTTATTCCAATTCTCGTTACGTCAACGTGACGAACATCTGCATGTGGTACGCGATCTAGAAATGGCTCGTATTCAAGGCCAACGTTGGCGCAACGACGCTCGTTCGCATCTCAAGGGGCTTGGAGAAGCGATAGAAGGCCAGTTCAATCTCTGGAACCTGACAGAGTCGGAACGAGAAGTGGCGTTACTGCTACTTAAAGGATTAAGCAGTAAAGAGGTGGCTGCGGTGCGAGCAACCAGTGAACGCACGGTTCGCGAACAAGCTCGCTCAGTTTATAGCAAAGCAGGCCTTTCCGGCCGTTCGGCCCTGTCGGCGTTTTTCCTGGAAGACTTACTTGCGCCAATTGAAGGACTAGGGCCAGCTGAAACCTAAACCTATTGATCCGCTTTGGTCATTCTCACCAAAGCCCAATAAACTCCACAATCATGCATTTACTCTAGAAAAATTTCTTAACAAAAGACTCTGAACTATTTGAACCAGGTGGCAACTAGCTTATTAAGTCTTTCTAACAAATCAAAGATAACGGCTATTGATTTGGAATCAATAATGGGTGATTATTCGTACTACGCCGTATCAATTGCAGGCTAACTGAAAATTCGATATTATCAGTTAGGCTAGTACCCCTTCACAGGGATACTATATACATTCAAGAGTCGTTTTAAAAAGCACTGTTGGATATCCAAATCGGTGGACAGCTCACAACCAGCATAAAGAAAATCAAATTGTAGGCTGGATTGAAGTCTGTAGAGTTTCTTTTAATAATAAAAATGAGGGTAGCGCAATGAAATTTTTAGATAAATACCAAGAACATACCTATGCGATGATGAGAATAATGGCTGGCTTTTTGTTTTTGTGGCATGGTACTCAAAAGTTTTTTAACTTTCCCATTGAATTCCCGTATGGACCACTAAACCCTGTAATGGGCACGGCGGGTGCGATTGAATCAATCGGCGGATTGTTAATTATGATTGGCCTCTTTACGCGACCAGTGGCATTCGTTTGCAGCGGCGCTATGGCGGTGGCTTATTGGATGGCACATGGGACTAATAACTTTTTCCCGATTGCCAATGGTGGTGAATTAGCAACATTGTACAGCTTCGTTTTTCTCGCGATTGCTGCACGTGGTGCGGGCATTTGGAGCGTTGATAAAAAACTTGGATAATACATTTAATGTGTAAAGAAAGCCCCGAGAAAAGACTAAACTTTCGGGGTTTTTTGCGAATACGCAGCGCCCAACCAACCCAAAACTGGCACCCTACAGGTAAACCAATGATGGCTATTCCCGGTACCCCGCAATAAATGCCTGGAATTAACTAACTAAATGTGTTTACCCCGGCTCCAACTAGAATCTGACAACAAACGCTCGCCCGCATCAACCGCGCCAGACTCCATTGTTGTTCCCATAGAATCATTCCAACGATTTAGATAGCCAAACAACGCAACAACACCAAGAATTTCAACAATTTCCCCCTCATCCCAATACTTATTCAATTCATTCGATATAACATCATCAACCGCATTAGGCACACTCGAAGCGGCTAATGCAAATTCGAAAGCAGCTTTCTCTGCTTGTGTATATAAGTCACTTTCTCTAAAGGACCAAATGTTTGCCAGTCGATCTTCGGAACCGCCATAGCGTTCTGCCGCTAAAATGGTATGAGCCTCGCAATAACGACAGCCTGTATTGGCGCTAGTAATATATCCGATTAATCGTTTTTGCTCAGCGGTAACCCTTCCCTCGTTTGCCATCACCGCCTTGTTTAAATTGATAAAGGCTGTTGCTATCGCCGGGCGACGCTGCATGGTCAACACACTATTCGGGCAAAAACCGAGGGTTTCATTGAAGAATTTAGCTAATTCAGCAACTTCAACATTTGCGTCCATAGCAAGCGGTCTTAGTAAAGGCATAATAATTTCCTGTGATTGTCAGGTTGGTTAATATGTGCACACCTTAAATCATTTATATTGCATATGCAACATTAATTCAACAGTCAATCGTATTACAGAAACATAAATTAATTGTTAATTAATATGCTGTCCTAGAATAATTTTCTGGTAGTTTTGTTATGTTAATGTATTATTACTCAGGCCTGTTATGTGTTGCTGATTTACTGATTAAAAAACACTCAAAAAACATGACAGTGTGATTATAGAAATTGCATACTGCGGTAAATTTAGTTGTTCCGACATATAGTTCTTACTTAAGCCAAAGCAGATCAAAAAATTAATTTTATCTCATCAGGAGTTTCAGACGACAGGTTATGCAGAATCAAAGTTTACTGGTTATTTCCGCTATTGCACCCAACAAACCCGGAATTGTCAACGAAATCACTGAACTCATTACCTACTGTGGCTGTAATATTCAACAAAGCAAAATGAAAGCCATGGGTAATACCTTCAGTTTGGTGTTAATGGCATCAGGCGAATGGAACGCGATCGCCAAGCTTGAACATATTCTACCCAGCAAAGCACCGGCCTGGGGCATGATGACTATGCTGCAAAGAACTGAAAAACAGCCTCCGAGACCAAACAAACTACCCTATCGTGTCAAAATTGTCGCTCTTGATAATCCAGGAATTACCAAGGAAGTAACCGCTTTTTTCGCAGAGCAAGATATCAATATTCGCGAAATGAGCTGTGACACATTTGAAGCGCAACATACCGGTGCTCCGATTGTTGAGTTAAAGCTGACGATTGGTGTTTCAACGGATACGCTCATTTCAACCTTACGAGAAAATTTTGAAAAATTCTGCAACAAACTAAACTTGGACGCATCACTGGTCCCTATAACAAAATAGGACAAATGCTAAAGTTGCAACTTTACTAATAGCCTAAAAAGGAAAATAAGTGGTTATGAAAATCGGTGATAAGACGCCAAAAGTCCCTTTGTTGTCAACAGGTGACAAAAGTATTGATCTAAGCAAGATCAAAAACAAAAATATTGTGGTTTATTTCTATCCTAAAGATAGTACTCCCGGCTGTACTACCGAAGGTCAAAATTTTAGAGATAATTACAAAAAATTCGAATCTCTCGGCACCTTAATTTTTGGTGTTTCGCGGGATGCTATCAAGTCACATGAACGCTTCAAAGAAAAACAGCAATTTCCCTTTGATTTACTCTCTGATCCTGACGAATTATTATGTAAGGCATTCGACGTTATAAAACTTAAAAAGCTATATGGTCGAGAATATATGGGAATTGAACGAAGTACGTTTTTGTTCGATAAAACAGGCAAACTAGTTAACCAATGGAGGAAAATACGCGTTAAAGGGCACGTAGACTTAGTTTTAGAAGCTGTAGGAGATTTATAGTCAGATAACCCTACTCACAGCCGCTCTCGTCCTTAAGGATTAGAATCCCTGGACCTGTATCGTTAGCTGAATTGTTGATAGTCGAGCTATTTTAAGAGGTAAAGCATGACCAACCCAAATAAAGAACCCAAAAGACTTTTTGTATTGGATACTAACGTTTTAATGCACGATCCCACTTCAATTTTTCGATTTGCCGAACATGATATCTACATCCCCATGGTGGTATTAGAAGAACTGGATAATGGCAAAAAAGGGCTGTCCGAAGTTGCCCGTAATGTCCGCCAGGTCTCTCGCTACTTCGATCAACTGATGAGTTCAACCTCTGATAGCCAAATCAAAAATGGCATTCCGATTGGCAACTCCCCTTACCTGCCACCAGAAGAAAGAACTAATGGTCATTTATTTTTTCAGCTGGCCGAATTTGAAATGAACGCCCTGCCGACTGGTTTAGCCAGTAGCAAGGTAGACAATACCATCGTCAGTATCGCTCTTAGCCTGCAAGAGTTAGACAAAGATACTCAGGTCACTTTGGTTTCTAAAGATATTAATCTTCGTATTAAAGCAAAAATCCTCGGGGTGCATGCAGAAGATTATTTTAATGACCAGGTAATGGATGATCTGGAAAATTTGTTCACCGGGCAAACTGAGTTACCAGAAGATTTTTGGGAAAATCACGATAAAGACATGCAGTCCTGGAAGGAAGAAGGTCGTACCTTTTATACCATCAAAGGCCCTCTGGTGAAAGATTGGAAGGTTAATCAATTTATTCATCTCAACGATGGTTCGGGATTTAGTGCTATCGTGCGAAAAGTCGACGATGAGCAGTCGACCATTGAGTTGGCAATTGATTATCAAGCCTCAAGCCACTCAATCTGGGGTATCACAGCGAGAAATAGAGAGCAAAGTTTTGCTCTGAGTCTGCTAATGGATCCAGAAATTGATTTTGTTACCCTACAAGGAACCGCAGGTACCGGTAAAACTCTTTTGGCTTTGGCAGCCGCCTTAGAGCAAACCGTTGAGACCAAACGATACAACGAAATTATAGTCACGCGTGTCACCATCCCGGTGGGAGAAGATATCGGATTTTTACCGGGTACTGAAGAAGAAAAAATGAATCCCTGGATGGGCGCTTTTACTGATAATCTGGAAGTGCTCTCGCCTGCCCAGTCGCCGGGCGAGATCCTGGAGTGGATCGGCGAGAGACTGGAAGCTTTTCTGGATTGGCTCCTCAGCCTGTTCGATCGCGAGGGGAGCAGCGGCGGCATGGAATTCTCGGGGCTTCAGGCGCTGGTCTGGATCCTGGAGCCTTCGTGGCAAATATCCAGGCAGTCGATCG